>JBJMLJ010000321.1:0-1732 GCA_045805365.1 Thermoleophilaceae bacterium | reverse complement strand
TGCCGCGCCGACCGCCGTGCCCACCTGCTGCAGCGCCTGCGCGAAGAGCGGGTCGGTCTTGCCGACCGTCATCCGCTGAAGCGTGCTGAAGGCGGCCTGGGTCTGGCTCTCGGTGATCTGCGCCGGCGTGCGCAGCGCGTTGAGGCGGGCCTGGCCGCTCCGCAGCCCGGCGGCCAGCCGGTCCGCGCCGGGCGCGAGTCGGCCGTTCAGCTGGTCGCTCAGCTGCTGGTTGCCGGCGGCGAGCTGGGCCGACCCCCGTCTCGCCCGGTCCGCGCCGGCCACCAGCGCCCCGGCGCCGTTGGCGGCCTGGCGGTTGCCGGAAGCCAGCTGGCTCGACCCCGCGCTTGCTCGCTGGGAGCCGGCCTGGAGCCGCCGCGCGCCGAAGGCGGCGGTCAGCAGGCCGCGGCGCAGCCGATGGACGCCGTTCGCGCCCTGTGCCAGCTGCGAGGCCGACTGGTCGAGCTCATGTTGCCCCTGGTCGAGGTCCTTGCGGGCTGCCTTGATCGCGCGTGGTGCGTCGCGGATCGACTTGGTCTGCTCGCCCACGGTGGCCGGCCCGAACGCGGCGGACACGTTCGGGACCTTCCTCAAGCGGTTCTCGAAGCGCCTGATCTGCTTCAGGTCCGCGGGATCGAGCACCGCGCCCTTGGGCGCCTTTATCGCCACCTCGACCGTGGGGCCGAGGCCGGCGGAGCGGACCGCGTCGTAGTCGTTCAGCCCCTGGCTCCCGCTCGGCAGCTGCCGCGGGTCGGGCGGGATCATCTCCATGGCGCCGACCGGCGAGGCGATGATCAAGAGGAGCGCGACCACGAGCGCCGCGGCCAGCGCCGGGCGGGCGGTGACGCGGCCGACGAGGCCGCTGAAGATGCTGCCCTCCCTGCCGGCACCGCCGAACGACCACTTGTTGATCCGGTGGCCCAGCAGCCGCACGGCCGCCGGCGCGACCAGGGCGGCTCCAAGCATGCTCAGCGTCGCCGCGACGATCGCCCCGACGGCCGAGGACAGCAGCACGGTCCCGGGCGAGAGGAAGAAGGACACGAGCATGATCGCGACCAGCACCGAGCCGGCGAACACCGCCGTGCGGCCGGCCGTGTTCGCGGCGAGCGATGCCGCCTGCCTTGGCGCGAGGCCGTCGTCCAACGCCTCTCGGAAGCGGGTGATGATCAGCAGCGAGTAGTCCACCCCGAGCGCGAGGCCGACCCCCGAGGCCAGGCTGAGCGAGATCGCGTCGAGGGGCGCGAAGTCGAGGATGATGGAGACGATCCCGAAGGCGGCGAAGACCGTTCCCTGACCCATGATCAGCGGGATCGCCGCGGCGATCGGCGACCGGAACACGAGCAGCAGCACGATGATCAGGATCGGCGCGGCGATCAGCTCCGCCTTGTGGGCGCCGTCGGTGGTCGCCTCGTTGAGCTCCTTCCCGATCGGCGCCTCGCCGGAGATGTGCGCCTGGAGCGGCGGGTGAACGCGGTCCTTCACGAAGCGCGTCAGCGGCGGGACGATCGTGCTGCGCGTCTGGCCCTTGGGGATATCCAGGTCGAGCGCGATGGCCGCCTTGGTCGGCGAGCGGCGCAGCTGCCGGGAGTCCTTGCCGGCGCTCCACGGCGACAGCGCGCGCGTGTTCGGGCGCAGCGCAAGGTCGCGCGCGAGCCGCGGCCCCTGCTTGTCGATCTCGCGTGAGGGGCCCTGGAGGAGGATGACCGCGTCCTCGCCGTAGTGGCCCTTGCGGATG
>JBJMLJ010000320.1:0-5477 GCA_045805365.1 Thermoleophilaceae bacterium | reverse complement strand
GCCGGCTTCGGGGCCGGCCGGGTGGTCTTCCCCGACGCGGCCGGGACGTTCGTGAGCCACCTGTTCAGCTCGCCCGACTACGCCGTGGTGCTACGCGGGCGGCGGGCCTAGCGCCTCGAGCAGGTCGGCCCGCACGAGCTCCGCGCCGGCGCGACCGGCGTCCGCGCAGGCCCGCGCCCGGACGCGCGCCTCCTCCGTCAGGCACCAGTCGTACAGCTCTCCCAGGCGGTCCGTCTCCTCCGGCCGCAGGATCGCCGGCCAGCCGATCGGCCCGCAGACCTGAACCACGTGCGAGTAGGAGTCGGGAGAGACGGCGCGCCAGTCGACGCCGCCGCCGAACGGCTCGCCTAGGGCCACATCGTGCGCCCAGCCGGCCTCGCTGAGCCAATTCTTCGCCACCTCGAGCGCCGCGAGGTCGCCGGCGGTGGCGCCTCCGTAGGCGAGGCTGAACAGCCGACGAACAGCGCTCTCCTCGCCCGGCGGCGCTTCCTCCGGAGCGGCACTCGCATGCGCGGCAGGCTAACCGTCCTGGATTGGTGGTCTCCTGGACCACCCGGGCAGGACGCTTGGCCATATCCTCGGCGCCGTGACGCTGTCGGTCTGCTGCATGACCGCCGATCCCGGCGGGCGGGTGGCGGCCCTGCTCGGGCAGCTGCGCCAGTTGGCGGACGAGATCGTGGTGGCGGCCGCCGGCGGCTGGTGCACGGTCGCCACCAGGCGACCGCCGGCCGAGGGCCGCCGGCCCAGCGGCGAGTAGCGCAGCACGTCCGGCACGTAGAGCGCGTGGCAGATGGACGAGCGCCGGCTGAGCAGCGCCCGCACGAGCCAGAGCTCGATGGCGAGCGAGCGCTCGTCGTACCAGGGCACGCCGGCGCGGTCGATCAAGGCCCTCGACACCCGAACGGGTAGCGGCGAGCCGCGCCCGCCGTCGTACCAGCGCACCGGCACGAGCCGCCTGAGCGCAGCCCGCCGTCACCCGCACCGGCTAGGAGCGGCCGACCAGGCGCCGCCGCAGCGGAACGAGGTACCAGAGGACCCCGAACAGCAGCGCGACAACCGCCGTTGCGGCGGCCACCACGGGGGCGCCGAAGAGCACGTCCGTCACGAGCATGATCACGCCGGTCATCGCCACCGCCAGGAAGGTGAGGCCGACGATCGCGAGCCGGTTGGCGGTGAGCACGAGCCACTCCTTGTCCTGCTGCCGGAACGCGATCCGATGATGCACCGACGGGGCGATCAGGAACGCCGACGCCGCCGCGGTGCACAGGAGGGTCACGAAGTAGACCTTCTCCTGAAAGTCCGTGACCTTGACGAAGCGCTGGTTGAACGGGACGACGAGCAGGAAGGCGAACAGCACCTGGACCCCCGGCAACGCAACGCGCAGCTCGCCCAGGAGCTCCTGGAGGTTCCGGTCGACCCGCTCCTCCTCGGACTCGGGGCGGCCCGTCTCCGGGTGCACCCTCATCGCGGGCAGGCTAACGTGCTCGGGGAGCCATGCAGCACCGCAACCTCGGATCCCTGGAGGTCTCCGCCATCGGCCTCGGCTGCATGGGCATGTCCGCCTTCTACGGCACGACCGACGAGGGCGAGGCGATCGCCACCATCCACCGCGCGCTCGAGCTGGGCTGCAACTTCCTCGACACGGCGGAGGCCTACGGGCCGCACACGAACGAGGAGCTCGTCGGCAAGGCCATCGCCGGCCACCGGGACGAGTTCGTGATCGCCACCAAGTTCGCCAGCCGCGTCGAGCGGACCGAGGAAGGCGAGTACAGGCGCGTGATCGACGGCACGCCGGAGAACGTCCGGCGCTCGATCGAGGGATCGCTGAAGCGGCTCGGGACCGATCACGTGGACCTCTATTACCTCCATCGGGTAGATCCGAACACGCCGATCGAGGAGACCGTCGGCGCGATGGGCGAGCTGGTCGAGGAGGGCAAGATCGACCACATCGGCCTGAGCGAGGCCGCGCCCGAGACCCTTCGCCGCGGCCACGCCGAGCATCGGATCACTGCGCTCCAGACGGAGTACTCGCTGTGGACCCGCGACGTCGAGGACGAGATCCTGCCTACCTGCCGGGAGCTCGGCGTCGGCTTCGTCGCCTACTCGCCGCTCGGCCGCGGCTTCCTGTCGGGCCGCTTCAAGTCGCCGGACGAGCTCGACGAGGACGACTTCCGCCGCAGCGGGCCCCGCTTCCAGGGCGAGTCGCTCCAGGCCAACCTGCGGCTCGTCGCGAAGGTCGAGGAGATCGCCACCGAGAAGGGCTGCACGCCAGGGCAGCTGGCTCTCGCCTGGGTGCTCGCCCGGGGCGAGGACGTCGTGCCGATCCCGGGGACGAAGCGCCGCCAGTACCTCGAGGAGAACCTCGGCGCGGCCGATATCGAGCTCACCGAGGACGATCTTCGTCGCATCGACGCCGAGCTGCCGGAACCGGCGGGCGACCGATATGACGCGGCCGGCATGTCGACGATCAACGGCTGAGCTTCACAATTTGACCTCCCGGGCCGGCGGGATCGTTCCCTAAAGTGGGGCGGCGTGCGTAGGGGTCTCCTCCTTCTGGCCGCCGGTGTGTCGGCGGCGGCGGTGCTCTCCTGGGGCGGCTTGGCGCCCGCCGGCTCGTCCGAACCCAAGGCGAGTCCCGCCGAGCGGCACCCGCCCGTGGTGATGCTGGTGCTGGACGAGTTCTCGACTACGTCGCTGCTCGACCGCCACCACCGGATCGATCCGGTCCGCTACCCCAACTTCGCCGCCCTCGCCCGCGACGCGACCTGGTTCCCCAACGCCACCTCGGGCCTGGACGACACCGGCCCCGCCATGAGGGGGATGCTCGCCAGCCGCGTCACCTACCGGTCCGCCCGGGACTCCTTCGACATGAAGTCCCACAACATCTTCACGGTGATGGCGCCGCGCTACGGGCTCGACGTCTCGGAGGAGCTCTCGAGCATCTGCCCCAAGCGTCTCTGCCCGAATGCCCGCAAGCTGACCAGGCACCAGGTGCTCCACCGGCTCAGCACCGGCCGGGCCGAGCGCTTCGACCGCTGGGTGCGGAGCATCCACCGGACCAGCCGGCCGGCCTTCTACTACAAGCACATGCTCCTGCCGCACGGCCCCTGGCGCTACCTGCCCGACGGGCGCCAGTTCCACGACGGCGGAACGCAGAAGCTCTACTCGTGGAACCTGGTCCACTTCACCCGCCAGCTGGTCGACCAGAACTACCAGCGCCACCTGCTTCAGCTGGGCTTCACCGACCGGCTGCTCGGCAGGCTGATCGACCGGCTGAAGGCCACCGGGCTTTACGACCGCGCGCTCATCGTCGTGACCGCCGACAACGGCGAGGGCTTCGGCCGGCTCGGCAACGGCCACGAGATCAACACGAAGAACGTCGGCGACATCGCCATTACGCCCCTCTTGATCAAGCGTCCGCAGCAGCACTCCGGCCGAATCGAGGGCCGTCACGTCCGGACGCTGGACCTGCTGCCGACGATCACGCGCATCGCGCGCCTGCGCGTCCCCTGGCGGATGCAGGGCCGGTCGGTCTTCGGCGCGAGCGCGCGCCGGATCCCGAGCGCGACGGTCATGTACTACCGCGACGGCCGCCGGCTGCGGCTGAGCTTTGGGTCGCTCAAGCGCCGGGTCGACTCCGCCCTGCGGCTGAAGCTGCGGCTGTTCGGCTCCGGCAACGACGCGCCGGGCCTGTTCGGGATCGGTCCCTGGCGCTCGCTCCACGGGTCCTCCGTCTCGAAACTGCGCGTTCTGGCCGCCGGGAAGACGCACGCCGCGATCGACTCGCCCGGGCGCTTCCGCAACGTCCGCCGCTCGTCCGGCTGGGTGCCGGTGCGGGTGATGGGCAAGCTCACCGGCAGCGGCTCGCACAAGCGGATCGACGTGGCCGTGTCGGTCAACGGGACCATCGTCGCCACCGAGACGACCTTCCCGGCGCGCCGAGGGGGCACGCAGCTGTTCTCGATCCTCATCCCGGAGGGCAGCCTCCGCGAGGGCTCGAACAGCGTGAGGCTCTACGCGATCGGCGGCCGCGGAACGCGGCTTCGCCCGCTCACCTGACGGCCTCCTCGATCGGAGTCTCGCCCGACACCAGCGCGAGCGTCTTCCCGATCGTGGCCGGCTCGTCGAGCGCCGCGACCAGCACGGCTGCCACGTCATCGCGGCTGACCTGCCCGCGGTCCACCTGCTCGGCGAGCGTCACGCGGCCGCTGCCCGGGTCGTCCGTCAGCCGGCCGGGGCGGATGATCGTGTAGTCGAGCCCGCTGGCCTGGAGCTCGGCGTCGGCCTTGCCCTTGGCCCGGAGGTAGACGGCGAAGGTCTCGTCGCCCTCCTGGTCCGGGTTCGCGCCCATCGAGCTGACCATCAGGTAGCGCGAGATCCCGTCGCGCTTGGCGGCGGCGATCAGCTTGGCCGCCCCGCCGAAGTCCATCGTGTCCTTGCGCGCCGAGCCGCTGCCCGGCCCGGCGCCCGCCGCGAACACCACCGCGCCGGCGCCATTCACCGCGTCGGCCAGCTCGTCCTCGCTCGCCTCCTCGAGGTCGCACACGACGGGCTCGCCGCCGGCCTCGCGGACGTCTTCGGCGTGATCGGGGTTGCGGATCAGGGAGACGACCTCGTCTTCCCGGTCGGCGAGCAGCCTCGTGAGCCGCAGCGCTATTTGCCCGTGTCCTCCGGCGATGGCGACGCGCACGCCTTGAACCTACCGGTCCGTCCGCGTCCGGGACCGCCGCATCGTCAGCGCCCGGCGGGCTCCACGGGAAGCCCGGCGGCCCGCCAGGCCTGGAAGCCGCCGTCGAGGTCGGTAGCGCGCTCGATCCCGAGCTGCTGGAGGGTCGCCGCCGCCAGGCTCGACTGGTAGCCCTCGTTGCACATGACGATCACGTGCGCCTCGGGCCTGGCCAGGTCGGGCTCGCGGTAGTCGCTGGCGGGGTCGAGCCGCCACTCGAGCACGTTGCGCGGGACGAAGCGCGCGCCCGGGACGACTCCGTCCCGCTCGCGCTGGCTGTCCGCCCGGATGTCGATCAGCAGGGCGCCGTTCTCCACGGCTGCGCGCGCCTCCTCGGGCCCGAGGCGCTCCAGCCTCGAGCGCGCCTGCGCCAGCAGCTCCTCGACGTTCACCGGCCCCAAGCTAACGTCTCCGCCGAATGGATCTCCGCCCCCTCGGCCGCACCGGAGTGCAGGTCAGCCCGCTCTGCCTCGGAGCGATGATGTTCGGCGCCTGGGGCGAGACCGACCACGACGAGTGCGTCCGGATCATCCACCGCGCCCTCGACGCGGGGGTCAACTTCATCGACACGGCCGACGTCTACTCGCGCGGCGAGTCGGAGGAGATCGTCGGCAAAGCGCTGGCGGGGGGCCGCCGCGACAACGTGATCCTGGCGACCAAGGTCCACGGCACGATGGGCGACGACCCCAACGAGTACGGCAACTCGCGCCGCTGGATCGTCCGCGAGGTGGAGAACAGCCTGCGCCGGCTC
>JBJMLJ010000319.1:0-4009 GCA_045805365.1 Thermoleophilaceae bacterium | reverse complement strand
GGATCCGGCCCGGACGCGGCGGCAGACCGCCGGCCTGGTCGCGCAGTACATCCACGAGCTCTCGCAGCGGCACGCCGAGGCGCGCGAGGGCGCGCCCCTGCAGGCGCCGCCCGCTGAGCACAACAACCCGGAAGGGGACTGACACATGAGCAACGCGATAGATCGCCGCTGGATAGCGCTCGTTGTCCTCTGCGTCGGGATGCTCATGATCGTCCTCGACCAGACGATCGTGAACGTGGCGCTGCCGTCAATCCAGCGCGACCTCGGCTTCACGACATCGAAACTGGCCTGGGTGGTCAACGCCTACCTGATCGCGTTCGGCGGCCTGCTGCTGCTGGCCGGGCGGATGGGCGACTTGATCGGCCAGAAGCGGGTGTTCATGCTCGGCCTGGCGCTGTTCACCGGGGCCTCGCTCCTGTGCGGCCTGGCCAACAGCCAGGGCCTCCTGATCGGCGCCCGCTTCCTCCAGGGCATCGGCGGGGCGACCACCTCCGCCGTGATCCTGGGCATGATCGTCACGATGTTCCCGCAGCCGCGGGAGCAGGCCAAGGCGATCGGCGTGTACAGCTTCGTCGCCTCGGCCGGCGCCTCGATCGGCCTGCTGATGGGCGGGGTGCTGACGCAGGCCCTCAACTGGCACTGGATCTTCTTCGTCAACCTGCCGATCGGCGCGGCGGCCGCGATCTTCGCCACCCGGTTCGTCGACGGCCAGGAGGGCATCGGGCTGCGCAAGGGCGCGGATGTCAGCGGCGCCCTGCTCGTGACCGGCGCCCTGATGCTGGGCGTCTACACGATCCTCGAGGTGGACCGCTACGGCTGGGGCTCGGCGCATACGCTCGGGCTCGGGGCGGTCTCGCTGGGCCTGCTCGCCGGGTTCGTGGCGCGTCAGGCTCGGGCGGCGACACCGCTCATGCCGCTGCGGATCTTCCGCTCGCGGAACGTCTCCGGCGCCAACCTGATCCAGATGCTGATGGTGGCCGGCCTGTTCGGGATGTTCTTCCTGGGCAGCCTCTACCTCCAGCGGGTGCTCGGCTACGACGCGCTCCAGATCGGGCTGGCGTTCCTGCCGGTGGCTCTGCTGATCGGCACGCTGTCGCTGGGCTTCTCGGCACGGCTCAACACGCGCTTCGGCGCGAGGGCGACGCTGATCCCGGGCCTGGTGCTGATCGTGGGGGGCCTGCTGCTCTTCGCGCGCGCGCCGGTCGGTGCCGACTACCTGCGCGACATCCTCCCGTCGATGGTCCTGCTCGGGATCGGCGCCGGGCTCTCGTTCCCGTCGCTGATGACGCTCGCCATGTCGGGCGCGACGCGCAGCGACTCCGGGCTGGCGTCCGGTCTCGTCAACACGTCACTCCAGGTCGGCGGCGCGCTCGGCCTGGCCGTGCTCGCCACGCTCGCCTCGAGTCACAGCAAGGGGCTCGTGGCGGACGGTCAGTCCCAGGGGCACGCCCTCACGAGCGGCTACCACCTGGCGTTCCTGATCGGCGCCGGCCTGCTTACCGCGGCCATCGCGCTGGCCGTCACCGTGCTGACCGGAGAGAACCTGGCCGAGGTCGAGGAGCTCGAGCCCCAGCCGGACGTCAGCGCCGAGCCGGCCTACTCGAAGGCGGCGTAGCCGTCTCGAAGGCGACGAGCAGCTTGCGGAGCAGATCCGCAAGCTGCTCGCGCTCGGGCCCGCTCAAGGCGGTGAGCAGCCGGTCCTCGTTGGCGAGGTGCACATCCGCGACCTCGTCGACGAGCCGCCGGCCGCGCGCCGTCAGCTCGACGAGGACGCTCCGCGCGTCTTGCGGATCGGGCACGCGCCGCACGAGACCGGCTCGCTCGAGGCCCTTGAGTCGATGGGTCATCGCCCCGGAGGTCCGCATCAGCGAGCGGTAGAGGTCGGTCGGCGACAGCCGGTAGGGCGGACCCGTCCTGCGCAGGCTCGCGAGCACGTCCCAGCTCGCCCGCGTGAGGCCGTGCCGCTCGAACTCGCGCTCGAGGCCGTCGTCGACGAAGCGGGCCGCGCGGCCGAGCCGGGCCACGACCGCGAGCGGGGCGAGGTCGAGCTCGGGGCGCTCGCGGGCCCACTGGTCGATCACGCCGTCGACGTGGTCCCGCTCGTCGTCAAGTATCTTCACGTTCAGATATATTGCCTTAGACCTAAGACATCAAGCCTAATGCGAAATGGAGACACGATGGTCGTCGAGTACATCCGCTACCGAATCCCCCAGGAGAGAAGAGAGGAGTTCGAGGGCGCCTACGGCGAGGCCGCGAAGTCGCTCGACGCCTCCGAGCACTGTCTGAGGTATGAGCTGTCCCACGGCGTCGAGGAGCCGGACAACTACATCCTGCGAATCGAGTGGGACTCACTCGACGGCCACGAACAGGGCTTCCGCCGAAGCGAGGAGTTCGGACCGTTCTTCGCCGCGATCAAGCCCTACGTCGACGCGATCGAGGAGATGCGCCACTACGACAGGACCACGGTCGCCGGCTAGGCGGGCGGGGGCGCTAGCCCATGTCCTGGCGGGCGGGCATGTGCGCCCACTGCCGGAGCTCTCTCAGGCGCCGCTGCTCGTCCTTCTCCTTCTCGTAGGCCTCCCTGCGCGCCTTGCCCTCGCGCTTCGCCTTGGCGTTGCGCTCGGCGATGCGCTCCAGGTTGGCCCGCCAGGCAGCCTCGCCGCGCTTGGCGGGAGCATGCTCCGAGTTCTCGGGCTCTTCCCCCACGACAACCTCCGCTTCCCCTCGATGATGGATCGCGCGGGAAGGAGAGGGGATCACCTAAGCGAGCGAACGGCTCCGAGCGAGGATAGCGCGCCATCGCGCTGCTACCGTTCGGTTCCTGGTCTGGTCACAAGGCCGGACAAAGCAGTGCGAGCGCTCGCAGATCGTTGCTCACAGGCACCTCTCCGCGTACGCAGCACACAACGTGGGGAGGCACTATGCCCACAGGAACCGTGAAATGGTTCAGCGACGACAAGGGCTTCGGCTTCGTAACGCCGGATGAGCCCGGTAAGGATCTCTTCGTGCACCACAGCGCGATCGACGGGGAGGGCTTCCGTTCCCTCACCGAGGGAGCGCGGGTGGAGTACACCGCGCAGGAGGACGCCAAGGGGCCGAAGGCCGTCAGCGTCCGCCAGCTCTAGCCCTTGTCGACGACGCGGCTCCTCCTCACCACGGGCGAAGAGCTCGAGGTCGAGGGGGACGGCCGCGATGTCTACAAGGCTCTGCAGGACGCGGTGCGCAGCAGCCCGGGCACGCTTGCCTGGGTGCATGACGAGAACACCGGCGAGGAGATCGCCGTCAACCCATCGCACGTGGTGACTCTCAGGCCGGGCCGGGACTAGTCCGGGCGCTCGGCCAGCACCTGGTAGACCGAGGTGAAGCCGGTGCGGAAGCCGTTGCGGGCCGCCCGCAGGTAGAGCCGCCATACGCGGGCGCGCTCGCTGCCGGCGAGGCGAACCGCCTCGTCGATGTTCGCGTCGAGCCGGTCGATCCAGTGCGTCAGAGTGGTCGCGTAGTCCTGGCGCAGGCCCTCGACGTGGCGGGTCTCGAGGCCGGCGCGCTCGACCGCCGTGATGATGCGGGATAGGTGGAGCGGCGCCGCGTCGGGGAAGACGTAGCGCTCCGAGAAGGGGCCCGCCTCGGGCTCGCCGTGGCGCAGGCGGGCGATCCCGTGGTTGAGGATCTTCCCGCCGGGGCGCACCTGCCGGGCCAGCTGCGCGGCGTACAGGTCGATGTTCCTCGAGCCGACGTGCTCGACCATGCCGATGCTGGCGATCGCGTCGAAGGGGCGCTCGTCGAGCGTCCGGTAGTCGGCCACGCGGATCTCGACCCTGTCGTCGAGCCCCAGCTCTTCGACCCGCCGCTGGCCGCGCTCGGCCTGCGGCTGGGACAGCGTGATGCCGAGGACGCTCACGTCGTGGTGGGAGGCGGCGTGGATCGGGAAGCTGCCCCAGCCGCAGCCGACGTCGAGGATCCGCTGGCCGGACTCGAGCGCCAGCTTCTGGCAGACGAGCTCGAGCTTCGC
>JBJMLJ010000318.1:0-4691 GCA_045805365.1 Thermoleophilaceae bacterium | reverse complement strand
TTCGTCGCGGGGCAGTATGCCGGGTCCGAGATGCCGGTCGGCGACCAGATCGTGGTGGGCAGGGACGCCGGCGTCGCGGACGTCGTCCTCGACCAGGACTCCGAGATCTCGCGGAGACACACCAGCTTCTCGCCTGCCGGGGCGGGTCTGGTCGTTCAGGACCTGGGCTCCACGAACGGGACGGTCGTCAATGGCCATCGCCTGGAGTACGCGGTGACGCTTGGCAGCGGCGACCAGGTCCAGATCGGGCAGACCATCGTCAACGTGCGACTGGGAGAGCCCCAGGCCGAGCCCGCACCGGCGGCCGTGGCCGCGCCCGCCGCAGTAGCCGCGCCCGGCGCTCCACCCAACGACATCGTCGCCGAAGGCCTCGTCAAGGAATTCGGCAGCCACCGCGCGGTGGACCAGGTCAACCTGTACGTGAACCCGGCGGAGATATACGGGTTCCTCGGCCCGAACGGCGCCGGCAAGTCGACGACCGTCCATATGCTCACGACGCTGCTGCCCCCCAGCGGCGGGCGCGCGCGTATAGCGGGATACGACGTCGCGAGCGAGGGAGCACGCGTCCGTACCACGATTGGCGTCGCCCTCCAGGCCGCAGCCCTCGATCCGAACCTCAACGCTTGGGAGCACATGGACCTCCAGACGGCTCTCCAAGGCCTGCCGAGAGCCCAGCGTCGACCGCGCGGCGCGGAGCTGCTGGAGCGAGTGGGACTTACCGACGCCGCCGACCGGCGCGTCGGCGGGTACTCCGGAGGGATGAAGCGGAGGCTCGACCTCGCGCTGGCCCTGGTCCACTGGCCCCGCGTGTTGTTCCTCGACGAGCCGACGACCGGGCTCGACCCGCAGAGCCGGACCGCACTCTGGGAGGAGGTGGCCCGGCTCGTGAGGGAGGAGGGCATGACCGTCTTCCTCACGACCCAGTACCTCGAGGAGGCCGACATCATGGCCGACCGGGTGGGGATCATCGACCACGGGGAGATCGTGGCCGAGGGGAGCCCGGCGGCGCTCAAGGAGGAGATCGGCCGGCCAACGGTCGAGGTCCTTCCCCTGAATGACGCCGAGTGGGCAGCAGTGAGCCAGGTGCTCGAAGGCTTCGGCGAGCTGGTCAGCACCGCCAACAGGGGGGTCGCGGTCCGTCTTCGCCCGGGAGTGGACGATCTGGCCGATGTCGTTCGTGCGCTGGACAGCCGGGGTCTTCGGGTGGCGAACCTGCAGCTTCACGCACCCACGCTGGATGACGTCTTCCTGGTCAAGACGGGACGCTCCCTCGAGGGTGCCGCCGAGGATGAGGAGGCGCCCCCGCCGGACGCCCTGGAGCAGAATGCCGGCGTGGTACCCGGTGCGACGGGCCAGTTCGGCGCCTACTGAGCCGTCCTCTCGGGACTAGCGACTCAGATGACTAGCCGACCGCCGGCGACTCGTGCGCGCCGCTGTATACCCGGTCGCTGCGATAGCTGAAGCCGAACTCCTCAGCGCTCGTCTCGCTGCTGTCGATGTAGTCGAGCTCCCCTGGCCGAACACGGTAGAAGGAGATGTTCGCGGTGGAGCCGCCGGACGAGACGTCCGGGAACTTCTCTCCGAACCTCATCGCCGTGAGCGCGATGTCCTCGCCGGTGACGACCTCGCAGCCGCCCGATCCCTGAACCCCCTTCGTCTGGCGCCAGTCCGGCGCGTATTCGTCGATGGCGAAGCTCACCCGGGGATTGGCCTTCACGTTCTGGGCGGTCGTCGACGACGGCTTGAGCCAGATGTACAGGTCGATTCCGTCGTTCACGTAGAGGAACGTTGCGGCGTGCGGCTCAGCCTGCTGGCTGGCGGTGGCCAGCGTCAGGGTCCGCTCCTGGCCGAGGTAGTCGAGGACGTGCTTTGGTATCTCGGAAGCCCCACTCGCTGATTCCATCGAATCTCCTCTCTAGCTTGTCGCTGAAGCCGCCGCTTCAGCGGACATGAAGTGCTCGAGGAAGTCCGTGGAGACGTCGCCCGAGCGAAACTGGTCGTTGGCGAGGACGCGCTGGTGGAACGGGATCGTGGTCGTCACGCCGCGGCCCTCGACCCGGAACTCCGACAGCGCCCGCTGCATCCGCTCGATGGCGGCACTGCGGTCCGGCGCCCACACGATCAGCTTGGCGATCAGGGAGTCGTAGAAGGGCGTGATCGTCCAGCCCGCATAGCAGTGCGAATCCACGCGCGTCCCCGGGCCGCCAGGCGGCTCGTAGACGTCAAGACGGCCGGCCGCGGGGGCGAAGTCGCGGTCGGGATCCTCGGCGTTGATCCGGCACTCGATCGCGTGGCCGTTGACCGAGAGGTCCTCCTGGGAGACCGAAAGCGGCTCTCCCGCGGCGACCCGGATCTGCTCCTGGATCAGGTCGGAGCTCGTGATCAGCTCGCTGACGGGGTGCTCGACCTGGATGCGGGCGTTCATCTCCATGAAGCTGAGGTTGCCGTCGTTGTCGAGCAGGAACTCCATCGTGCCGGCCCCCGTGTAACCGACCGACAGTGCGCCGTTCACGGCCCGCTCGCCGATGTCCTTGCGCGCCGCGTCGTCGAGGTGGATCGAGGGCGCCTCCTCGATGAGCTTCTGGTGGCGACGCTGCACGGAGCAGTCGCGCTCGAAGAAGTAGACGCCGTTGCCGTGGCCGTCGCAGACCAGCTGAACCTCGGTGTGGCGGGGCGCCTCGAGGTAGCGCTCGATGTAGACCGCGCTGTCCTTGAAGATCGCCTGGGCGGTCGCACGAGTCGTCTTGTAGAGACGGACGAGGTCCTCCGACTTGCGCACGACGTTCATGCCGCGTCCGCCGCCGCCGGCCACCGCCTTGATGATCACGGGGTAGCCGATGCCGTCGGCGATCTCCTGGGCCTCCCCGTCGGTACCGACCGGCTCGATCGTGCCCGGGAGCAGCGGCAGGCCGGCCTTCTGCATCAGGTCGCGGGCGATCGCCTTGTCGCCGACCTTCTCCATCACATCCGGCTTGGGCCCGATGAACGTGATTTCGTTGTCCGAGCAGATCTCGGCGAAGAAGGGGTCCTCGCTCAGGAAGCCGTAGCCAGGGTGGATCGCCTCGGCGCCGGTCTTCTGGGCCGCGCCGACGATGTTCGGGATGTGCAAGTAGCTCTTGCCGACCGCGGGCGGGCCGATGCAGACGGCCTCGTCGGCGAACTTGACGACGGCGGACTCGGCGTCGGCCGTCGAGTAGACGGCCACCGACTTGACTCCCATCTCACGGCAGGCACGCGCGACCCGCAGGGCGATCTCGCCGCGATTCGCAATGAGGACCTTCTCGAACACGGCGGCGCTACTCGCCGTCGGGCTCGAGGTACATCAGCACCTGCTCGAACTCCACCGGGTCGCCGTTCTCGACCAGGATCTCGGCGACCTTTCCGCCCTCGGCGGCGGCGACCTCGTTCATGAGCTTCATCGCCTCGACGATGCAGACCGTCTGGCCCGACTCGACCACGTCGCCGACCTTGACGAACGGGTCCTGTCCGGGTTGGGCGGCCGTGTAGTAGGTGCCGACCAGCGGCGCCAGCACCGGGACCCGGTTGTCCGCCTCGGTGATGGCCGCGAAGGCTCCCGAGGCCGCCCGCGCTCCGGGATCGACGCCCATGCCGGCCGCTCCTAGAGCGACCGGCCCCGCGGGGGCCGCCGCCGGGAACTCACCCCCGTCGCCGGCCATCACCGGCGCCGGGGCGCCTCGCTCGATCTCGATCTCGTACTCGCCGGCCTTGACGGCGAGGCGTTGGACGCTGCTGCCCTCGAGCCGCTTGACGAGATCGCGGGCCTCGGCCCAGGTCGACTCGATCAGCTGCTTGTCGTCGCTCATTCAGTCTCCTCGATAGGCGGAAGTACCGGCTGCCGGCCCGGGGTGCCGAACATCCGGAAGCGGTCATAGCGTTTCTCGAGCAGCTCCTCGGGGCCGAGCGGCAGCAGCTCCCGGAGGCTCTCGACGAGCGCGGTCTTCAAGTTCGCGGAGGCGGTCGGATGGTCTGTGTGGGCGCCGTCTTCGGGCTCCGGCACGATCGCGTCCATGATGCCCAGCTGGAGCAGGTCGGGCGCGGTGATCCGCAGCGCGGCGGCGGCGCGCGGGGCGGCCGCGGCGTCCTTGAACAGGATGGTCGCGCACCCCTCCGGGCTGATCACGGAGTAGTAGGAGTTCTCGAGCATGAGCACGCGGTCGCTGGCGGCGATCGCGAGCGCCCCGCCGCTGCCGCCCTCGCCGGTGACCACCGTGACGAGCGGCACCTTGAGGCGAGACATGAGCATGATCGACTCGGCGATCGCGTTCGACTGCCCCCGCTCCTCGGCGCCCAGGCCGGGGTAGGCGCCGGCCGTGTCGACGAGGGTGATCACCGGCAGCCGGAACTTCTCCGCGTAGCGCATGAGCCGCATGCCCTTGCGGTAGCCGTCCGGCTCGGGCATGCCGAAGTTGCGCTCCATCATCTCGCTCGTCGAGTGGCCCTTCTGGTGGCCGATCAGGACGCTGGTCAGGTCGCCGAGCTGGACCACGCCGCCGACCAGGGCGGGGTTCTCGGCGAACAGGCGATCGCCGTGGAGCTCGAGCCAGCCGTCGAAAACGAAGCCGACGTAGTCGAGCGTGTGCGGCCGCTCCATATGACGCGCCAGCTGGACTACGTCCCAGGGGTCGCGGCGCTCGAGCTCGCCGGCGTCCTTGATCGGGGCCGAGCCCTCG
>JBJMLJ010000317.1:0-6492 GCA_045805365.1 Thermoleophilaceae bacterium | reverse complement strand
TGGTGAAGAATGACTCGGCGATGCTCGCCGCATTCCTCGAATGAAGCAGCCGTGACCTGCGCCTCCCAGAGCTCGGGGCCGACGACGTCCGCGTCCATTCGCGCCAACCGTAACGGCCCCTTCGAGCGGCCCCAGTCCGGCCTGCTGCTCGACGCCCTGTATCCGCTCGACGAGAAGGTGCCCGGCTTGCGCAGGGTGCCGCTCTCCTGGCGCCGCGTCACACGGCGGACGCTTACCGCGGCCGCGGTCCGCGCCCACCTGGCGCGATGCCGCGGCGTACGCGCCGTCGGGATCACTGGCTCGCGCGGGAAGACGACAACCAAGGAGCTGCTCGCGGCGATGCTCGCCACCGAGGGCCGGACCCTGAAGACGCGGAAGAACGACAACGGCCTCTACGGGGTGCCTGCAACGTTGCTCGCCATCAGGCCGGGCGACCGCTTCGCGGTCGTGGAGGCCGGGGTGTTCTACATGCCCGGCGAGATGCGCTGGATGGCCGGCCTCTTTAGCCCGGAGGTGGCGATCCTCACCGGAGTCGGGGAGGACCACATCACCTATTACGGCTCGCGGGCCCGGGTCGCGGCCGAGAAGCGCGCTCTTCTGGAGCGCGTCGGCGAGGGCGGCACAGTGGTGGTGAACGCCGACGACGACTGCGCGCTCCGCACCGCGGAGGGTCTCCGCGCGAAGCTGGTAACGGCCGGCTTCGCGGACTCGGCCGATGTCCGGGTCGCCTCGGTCGAGCCGCGCTGGCCAGAGGGGATCCGGATCTCGCTCGACGTAGGCGGCCGGACGCTGGAGTCCGACGTGCGGCTCTTCGGCACCCATCTCGCGACGGCGGTCGCCCTCGCCGTGGCCGCCGCCGCGGCCTGCGGCATCGACCCGTCTCGCGCGCTGCGCGCGGTGCGCAGCTTCCAGCCACCGGACGGCCGCCTGCGACCCGCGCCCGGGCCCGGCGGCGCAACCTGGCTGCTCGACGACTTCAAGAGCCGAACGGCCACCCAGTCCGCCGCGATCAGGGCCCTTGCCGACGTCCCCGCCAGGCGGCGTATTGCCGTGCTCGGGGAGGTGCAGGAAAGCGATCTGGAGGCCGGATGGCGGGCAGCCGCCGAGTTGCTGCCGGGGCGCGCCGACACGGTGATCGCCGTCGGTCGCCACGCCGATGTCCTGGCCGCCGAGCTGGGCGGGACCCCCTTGGAGCACAGCGCTCGAGCGGTCGAGACCTTCCAAGAGGCGACGGCCGCGCTCCGTGCGGAGGAGCTTCGCTCCGGGGACGTGGTCTTGCTGCAAGGCGCCACCCGGCAACACCTGCGGCGGATCAAGTTGCTGCTCGAGAAGGGTTCGGTCGGCTGCCGGGTCAAACGTTGCTCGCTGCATCTGCTCTGCAACGAGTGCCCTTATCTAGAGGCCGGACCGCCGGAGAGCGTCGTCGAAGCCCGCTAGCGGCGCCACTCCTGCCAGGCGCCGAGCGACGTCGCCCACAGGCCCGCCCAGATCAGCGGAGTCAGCGCCACGTAGGCGACTCCCCAGGCCGGCCGGCCGCGCGCGATCCTCCGCAGCGCGGCCCACCAGCGGCGCGCCGGATAGAGCCCGAACATCCGCAGGGCGGCGACGGCCCGCCCCTGCTCGGGAGCGCCGATCGGCGACTGGAGGCCGTACCGCTCGACGCACTGGGCGAGGCCCCGGCCGTGGCCGTACTGGTGTCGCAGGTAGGGCCCTACTCCGTTCAGGTTGAGGTGGTCGAGCTGCGCGCGCTCGTCGAACCCGATCTCGACGCCCGCCTCGAGCAGGCGCTCGTTGAACACGGTGTCCTCGCCGGTCTCCGCGCCCTCCGGAAAGTCCCCGAGCCGATCGAAGAGCGCACGCTCGTAGGAGAGGCAATGCGGAATGGCCTGCTCGGCCAGCACCCTGTCCGACGGGATCAGAGCCGAGTACTCGAGGAAGTACCCGGCGGTCCCGACCGGGTGCCGAGGGGTGCCGTTCGTGATCGAGCCGCCGATTGCCGCGTAGCCCTCGCGGTGCGCCGCGACGCGCCGGCGCAGCCAGTCCGGCTTGGCGACGCCGTCGGCCGGCAGGAACGCGACGTAGGTGCCCGTCGCCGCGCGTAGCCCGGCGTTGCGGGCGGGTCCGGGCCAGAGCCGCTCCTCGGAGCGCACGAGCCTCACCTCTGGATAGGAGCTGCGGACGCGGTCGGCCGTGCCATCGCTGCCGGAGTCGACGACGATCACCTCGAACGGGTCCTCGATGTCCTGCTCGCGCAGCGACGAGAGCGACCGGTCGATCACATCGCGCGCGTTGTAGGAGCAGACGACGACCGAGATCACCACGGTCCTCAGATTCTGAAGACCGGAACGAGCCGCTTCTCGTGCTCGGCCTCGATGCGCGCCACCACCTCGACGTGCTCCTCGAGGCCGGAGCCGCGCAGCTTCGTGGCCAGCAGCTCGTCCACCTGGAAGATCCCGGCCGAGTTGTTCATGGCGATCTCGATCTGCACGGCGCGGTCCGTGCCCGGCTCGATGGTCACCTGGTCGATCGCGGCCGCGGAGAGAGAGTGGATGTTCGGCCGGCGGGTCTCGAAGGGCACCCGGGAGCGGCCGCTGGCAAGGTCGAGCGCGTCCGCCACGCGGACCACCCCGGCCTCGAGCGTGATCGGGTCGCCGCGGCGGCGGTGGCCGATGATCGTGTGGAGGATCTCGGCGGACACCACGGTCAGCTCCGGGTCCTCGTAGATGCCTTCGAGCAGGAGCGGCAGGCGGTCCGCGGCCAGGAAAAGCGAGTACTCCTCGTGGTCAGTGCGGTGGATCGACATGCCCAGGTCGTGCAGCAGGCAGCCGGCGGTGATCACGACCTCGGCGTCGCGGCGACCCAGACCGTGGTCCCGCACCACCGCGGGCTCGACGCCGGCCCGCGTGAGGAGGCGGAAGAGCCGCAGCGCGATGTTCACGACGATCCGCACGTGGACCCACGAGTGATCGGACATCCCGAGCCGCTCGGCGGTCACCTGCTGCATGTGCCACCAGCCGTGGAGCCGCCTGTCGGCGCTGGCCGCCGCGAACAAGGCCTCGAGCTTGCGGTTGCCGCGCGTGGGCGCGGAGATCTCCATCGCTGGGAGCTCCACTGGGGGCAAAGTACCCTTCGCGTGTGACGCGATCGCCGCTCGTCGACGGCCACGGCAGGGTCATCTCCGACCTGCGCGTCTCCGTGACCGACCGCTGCAACTTCCGCTGCCAGTACTGCATGCCCGCCGACGGCCTGCCCTGGCTCGACCGCGAGGAGATCCTCCGCTTCGAGGAGATCGAGCGGGTCGTCCGGCTGCTGGCCGAGATGGGCGTCGGCGACATCAGGCTCACCGGCGGCGAGCCGCTGGTGCGGCGCGAGTTCCCGAAGCTGGTCGGGATGCTCGCGGCGATCCCGGGCGTCGAGGACCTGTCGCTCACCACCAACGGCTATCTGCTCGAGCGCGACGCCGACGCGCTCGTCGCGGCGGGAATTGGCCGCGTAAATGTCTCGATTGACTCGCTCCAGCGCGACCGCTTCTTCCACATGACCCGCCGGGACTCGCTTCCCCAGGTGCTGCGCGGGCTCGAGTCGATCGCGCGGCACGAGAGCGTGCGGCCGATCAAGGTGAACGCGGTCGCGATGCGCGGCTTCACCGAGGAGGAGGCGATCCCGTTCGCCGAGTTCGCGCGCTCCACGGCGTTCCAGGTGCGCTTCATCGAGTTCATGCCGCTGGACGCCGATCACGCCTGGGAGCCCGACGCCGTGCTCACGGGCGACGAGCTGCGCCGGATCATCGACCGCGTGCACCCGCTCGAGGAGCTGCCGCGCGAGCCGCACTCCACCGCGCGCGTGTTCCGCTTCCAGGACGGCAGCGGCGAGATCGGCTTCGTCAACCCGGTCTCCGAGCCGTTCTGCGCCGACTGCAACCGCGTCCGGCTGACGGCGGAGGGCAAGCTCCGCACCTGCCTCTTCTCGCTTCACGAGACGGACCTGCGCGAGCCGCTCCGTTCGGGCGCCTTCGACGACGAGCTGGAGACGATCGTCCGCGACGCGGTCTGGCGCAAGGAGCTGAAGCACCACGTTGGCGAGCCCGGCTTCAGGCAGCCGCCGCGCACGATGAGCGCAATCGGCGGCTAGCCCGGGCCTCGCAGCCGCACGGTCGCGCGGTGCCGCCGGCCGCCGTAGCGGTAGCGCACGCGCAGCCTCGGGGTGCCGCGACGGACCGGCACCTTGACGAGCGCGAAGCTGCGCCCGCGGACCACTCGCTTCCCGCCGCGGACCACGATGCGGCGGTGGAGCCGCTCGCCGGTGCAGGCGAAGCGCAGCCGCACCCTGAAGCGGGCCACGCCATCGCGCACCGGCCAGCTCCGCCGGGGCTGCGCCAGACGCGGCCCGCAGCCGGCCCGCTCGTAGCGCTGCCAAGTCCCACCGGCGCGGCGGTAGCCGAGCCAGACGGACGCGGCGCCGGCGCGCTGCTGCGCGACTCGCAGCAGCTGGCCTCCGTAGCCGATGCGCGGCACGGCGTTTCGCAGCCGCGGGCTGGCGCATAGCCGGGGGGCGGCCGCCGCGGGGACGGTTCCCTTCGGCACCCGCCAGCCCAGGCCGCGGTCGCGGCACGCCACCCGGTGGCGCTCGCCGCAGGGCCGCGAGACCCAGCGACCGTCGCTGCGCTGGAGGGCGCAGGAGCCGGAGCCGGGCTCGCCGGGCGCCCAGCTCCAGACCACCGCAGTCAGGCGCGGGTCGTCCGGCAGCAGCTGATCGAAGCCGATGACGTCGACGCCGCAGCGGATCATCGCCGTCGCGATCGGCGCGGTGACGGGGTCAGTCCCGCCGGCGTTCGTCGTCTGCGTCAGCTTGGTCGAGTCCTCGTAGTAGCGGATGACGTACGCGTCGTACTGCCTGCGCGTGAAGTCCGGGCCGCAGTCGGGGAAGGGCCGGAAGGTGGCGTTGGTGTGCCCCGTCTTGCGCAGGCTCTCGTCGAAAACCCAGCTCTGCCATGCGTTGCCCACGCCGCAGGGGCCCATCAGCAGGACCTGCTCCTTCTTGCCCCGGATCTGGTCGCGCGTCAGGGACAGCGGCAGCGGCGCGCACTTCGACCCGCCCCCCGGAGGGCGCACCACGAGGTCGCCGATCGTCTGCTGGATCGCCGCCGCCCCGGCGCCGTAGCCGGTCTCGTTGTCGAGGTGCGACTCCAGGTAGATCAGAAGCACCTGTGTGGGATTCGCCCGCAGCCAGGCGCGTACCTCGCCGAGCACCGTCCTGAGCGATTTCTCGATCGAGCAGCCGAAGTGGTTGTCGAGGGCGTGGCAGACCACCGCCTGGTTGTGGAACCAGTGCGTGTCGATCTCCAGGTGGCGCACGCCGTGATCGAGCTGATCGGTGATCGAGATCTGCTGGTTCTGGTCGGTGTCGGACAGCGTCGGGCCCATCTCGGCCTTGCTGTTGAACGAGTTGTGCGTGTATACCCAGGGCGCGTTGCGCAAGGGCACGTCGCTCGCGAGCGAGTACTGGAGCGCGAGCGCACGCTGGGTCCAGGCGGCCCGACTCTCGGCGCGAGCCTGGGAGGCCGCGACCAGCGCGAGCGAACAGGTGAGCAGCGCGCACAGCGCCGCGCGGCGCTCCAATCGCAAACCCCCCACGAGCGCATAGTCTCACGGCGATCGTGTTCACGGTGACGGTTCGCAGCGGGCCGAGGGTCGACCGCGAGCGCTGCGAGACACTCGTGGAGGCCCTGGCGTCGATCGAGCGACGAGCCCACGCGCTCGCGAGCGACGCCGCCGCCAGGCCCGTGGGCGGCCGGCTGATGCAGCGGATCACCCCAGCCCAGCAGGTGATCGCCAGGCTCGAGCTGTCCGGCCCCGGTCGGCTCCGCGCCGGCGTGGACGTGCGCGGCGACGGCTCGAGCGAGGCGTTCACCGGGAAGCTCCGCCGCCGGCTGATCGAGCAGCGCCGGGGCGAATCGGCGTTCGACGCCCTCCGCAGGGAGCTGTCGTGACGGAGCCGCGCTGGCGGGTGCCGCTCCCGCGCGGCGCCGAGCGGCCCTATCGCGTCTTCGTCAACGGCGTCCCCCAGACCGAGGGCGAGGACTACGAGGTCCGCGGTCACCAGCTCCTCTTCTCCCGCCCGCTCGAGAAGGAGCGCCTCGGCGCCGGGCGCTGGACGGCGATGTTCCTCGGCCTCTTCGGCAGCTACGGGAAGAACGACTCCGTCGACGTGCAGTATCGGCTGGGCAGCCGGGAGACGGTCGCGACCGGACTGGACATCATCCCGCCGGGCGACGGCTAGCCTTTCCGGCCGATGCGCATCGACCGGATCCTCGAAGAGCGCCGGCCCGTCTTCTCGTTCGAGTTCTTCCCGCCGAAGACCGACGAGGGACAGGCGACGCTCGAGAACACGCTCGCCGTCCTCAAGGACGACCGCCCGGACTATGTCTCCGTCACCTACGGAGCCGGCGGCTCTACGCGCGACCGGACGGTCGAGATCACCAAGTGGATCAAG
>JBJMLJ010000316.1:0-3836 GCA_045805365.1 Thermoleophilaceae bacterium | reverse complement strand
CTTCGAGGGCGTGACCGGCGCCCCCGTGCTCGTCGACGAGTTCGAGCGCGACCCGGCCCGCGGCGCCTTCCCCGGCGATCCTGCGCCCGACCACGACCCGATCTCCCACCTGGAGCTGGTCCGCCGTTCCGACGTCCTCTGCGTGGCCCCGGCCTCGGCGAACACGCTCGCCAAGCTGGCCCACGGGCTGGCCGACAACCTGCTGACGAGCGCCGCGCTGGCGGCCAGCGCGCCGCTGGTGCTGGCGCCGGCGATGAACGACCGCATGTGGGAGCACCCGGCCACGCACGCCAACCTGGAGACCCTGCGCCACCGCGGCGCCTCGATCGTCGAGCCCGGCCGCGGGCGGCTTGCGTCGAAGGGGGAGTGGGGCGTGGGGCGGCTGGCCGACCCGCCCGAGATCCTGGAGGCGATCGAGCAGGCGCTGCGCGCCGGCCCCGCCGCCTTCGCTCCCCGCTCGCTCGACGGCCTGCGGGTGCTCGTCACCGGCGGCGGCACGCGCGAGCCGATCGACTCGGTCCGCTATGTCGGCAACCGCTCGTCGGGGCGGATGGGGCTGGCCCTCGCCGAGGAGGCCGCCGGCCGCGGGGCCGAGGTGACCCTGATCGCCGCCAACGTGTCGCTCCCCCATCCGGCCGGGGTGGAGTGGATCGACGTCGAGACCGCCGCGCAGCTGGGCGCCGCCGCCCGCGAGCGGTTCGCCTCGGCCGACGTGCTGCTGATGGCGGCCGCCGTCGCCGACTTCCGGCCGCGCGAGGCGGAGGGGAGCAAGATCTCCAAGGCCGGCCGGGAGGGCCTGTCGCTCGAGCTGGAGCCGACGACCGACGTCCTGGGCGAGCTCGCGCCGCTGCGGCGCTCGGGCCAGACCGTCGTCGGCTTCGCGGCCGAGCACGGCGAGGACGCCGTGGAGCGAGCACGCGAGAAGCTCCGCCGCAAGGGCCTCGACGCCGTCGTCGTCAACGACATCTCGCGCACGGACATCGGCTTCGACGTCGAGGACAACGAGGTCACGATCGTCACCGAGGCGGGCGACGAGCCGGTGGCGCGCGGGCCCAAGAGCGCCGTCGCCGCGGCGGTCCTCGACAGCGTCGAGGGCTTGCGATCCGCGGCGGCCGCGCGGAGTACCCTCGAAGGGCGATGAGCGAGGACGTCTACGAGCTATTCCAGAAGGGCAGCGCCCTCCTCGACGCCGGTGATTTCGCCGCCGCTGCCATCCCGCTCGAACGGGCCCGCGCCCTCGAGCCGGACAAGAGCTCGATCCGCGAGGCGCTAGGCCGCGCCTACTTCCGCACCTCCCGCTTCGCGCAGGCGGCGGAGGAGTTCGAGGCGGTCGTCGAGCGACACCCGGTCAACGACTACGCCCACTTCTGCCTCGGCCGCGCCCTCGAGAAGACGGGTCGCCGCAACGAGGCGAGCCGCCACGCCGTCCTCGCGGCGGGGATGCGCCCGGACCGGGCCGACTACCGCGCCTTCCGGGACCGCCTGCGCGCGGCCTGAGAGGAGTACTCTTCCGGACCGCGCTTTGGGAGGCGCATCCGCAACTCGGCTCCAGGGGTAGCCGCGCATATGTCCGTTCGATTCTGGTTCGCTCTTGCCATGGTGACGGCTTCGCTCGCCGTCGCGCCGTCGCTGGCGTCCGCCTCGGGCGTGGCCTATCCGGACGCCGACTGGACCGAGGCGTGGATCCAATCGCCGTCGACCGCAGGCGACGCGACCCTGCACGCCGACGTCCTGCGCCCCAAGGGCTCCACGAACGCCGACAAGACTCCGGTGATCCTGTCAATCGGGCCCTACTTCAACCACTCCGGCCAGACGGGGCCGGTGGGGCCGGCGGAGGGCACGAGCTACGACCCGGTCGGGCCGAACGCCGGTCCCTCGGAGCGGTTCCAGGACTTCGTCGAGGGCTCGGGCCTGCTGAAGAAGGGCTACACGTTCGTGATGGTGGACCTGCGCGGCTTCGGCGGCTCGAACGGGTGCCTCGACTGGTCGGGTCCCGGCGAGCAGGCCGACGTGGTGAATGCAGTCAAGTGGGCCGCGAGCCGGCCGTGGTCGACGGGCCGCATCGGCATGTACGGCAAGTCCTACGACGCGCTCACCGGACTGATCGGCGTCGACAGACGCCCGCCCGGCCTGGGCGCGGTGGTCTCCCAGGAGCCGGTCTACGACGACTACCGCTACCTCTACGGCGACGGGATGCGCCGCGAGAACTCGGTGGCGACCCCCGCGCTCTACGACGGGATCGCGGCCACGCCCGGACCGATCACCGACGACCCGAACTACAACGCAAGCAGCCTCAACAACCCGGTTTGCCTGGCGCAGAACTGGGCTGCCCAGGCCGGCGACGACAACCACGACTCGGCCTTCTGGAAGCTGCGCAACCTGATCCCGGGCGCGGCCGGGTCGAACGTCCCGCTGTTCGTCACCCAAGGCCTGACCGAGAACAACACGGTTGCCGACGGGCTGCAGGAGTACCTCGTCAACCACACGGGCGCCGAGCGGGGCTGGCTGGGTCCGTGGGAGCACGTGCGCGGCAACGAGACCTGCGCTGCCGGCGACAGCTCCACCGGTTGCGACGACACGAATGTCGGCCGGCTGAAGATGGGCCGCGCGGGGTGGTTCGACGAGGTCCTGCGCTTCTACGGCCGCTACCTGAAGGGCCAGACGCCCACCGTTGCGGATCCGCCCTTCGCGGTCCAGACCAACGACGGCCACTGGCGCGCGGAGAAGCAGTGGCCGCCGGCCGACGCGAGTCGCTACGCGACGGCGTTCCGCCAGGGCAGCTACGTCGACCACGCCCAGTCCGTGGCCACCGGGTTCGACTCCTTGTCGGGCGATCCCTCGGATCCGACGGTCCAGTCCGGCGTCTGGACCGTCTCCAAGCCGCTGCCGCAGGACGTGCACCTCTCGGGTGAGCCGACGGCCTCGGTCGACGTGACCACATCGCTCCCCAACGCCAACCTCGCGATCGACGTCTACGACCTCAGCCGTGACGAGAACGGCGGCTGGACCGGCCCGCTGGTCACGCGCCAGGGCCACTTGGTCAGGAAGCCGGGTGACACGACGGTTCCGCTCACGCTCTGGGGGGCCGACTGGAAGCTCAAGGCCGGCGATCGCATCGGCGTGCGCGTGACCGACAACAACCAGGACTGGTGGCTCATGGCCTCGCCAAGCGTCCAACCGGTCACGGTGCGCGGCGGCGCGATTTCCATGCCGTTCCTCACGCATCCCCGGACGCAGACGATCGAGGGCCGCCCGGGCGTCCAGCTCGCCGAATATCTGAAGACGCACACGGCCACCGCCCCGGACGACGCGGTGAGCTCGGCGGTCGACTTCACGCTGCCGCGCCGATAAAGGCGGCAAAGCCCGGCCTAGGGCTCTCCCCGCGCCCGCCGCGCGTAGTCGCGCACCGCGATCGCGCCCTCCGCGACCAGGCCCAGCAGGCGGTCGAGCGAGCGCTCGTCCACGGCCGACGCGGGCAGGTCGGCGTGGACCCAGATCTCCTGTGAGCGCGTGCAGCCGAAGCGGACCTGCCGCGTCTGGCGGTTCCACCAGAGCAGCATCCAGGGATCGAGGTCGGGTGCCGAGCCGAGCGCCGCGGCCTTCGCGGTGAGCAGGCCGTCGGCGATCCGCAGCCCGACGTCGAGCGGCTCCCCGCCGGCGGCCTCGCCAGGAACGGTGATGCCCCACTCGGACTCGGCCACGCGCCGCCCGCCCCCCGGCAGCGACGCCACGTAGGCGTCGACTACGTCCAAAGCAGCCACTCCGGCAGAGTACGCGCGGTGCGCGCGCTGGTGCAGCGGGTGAGCGAGGCCGCCGTCTCGGTGGACGGCGAGGAG
>JBJMLJ010000315.1:0-5290 GCA_045805365.1 Thermoleophilaceae bacterium | reverse complement strand
GCAGCTGGAGCGTGCGGCTCTTGAGGCCGCCGAGGAAGTCGGAGATCCCCCAGGAGAGGCTTGCTGCTAGCCCGAGGGCGACGGCCAGCACGCCGTTGTCAGGCGCCCGGCTTCCACTTGATGCTGCAGCCGACCGGCTCGGTCTCAGCCGGCTCGGGATCGCCGCCCACGAGCAGGGTGTCGAGGGCGTCCCGCAGCCAGACGGCGTCCTGTGAGGGGTCGCGGTGGTCCGCGTCGGGCGCGCCCCGGTAGCGGAGAGCGCCGTCGGCGTCGAAGATGAAGGCGTCGGGCGTCGTCTTCGCGTCGAACGCTCTGGCCGCCTCCTGGCTCTCGTCGCGCAGGTAGGGCAGCGGCCAGCCGCCGTCCGCCGCCACGCGCTCCTTCATCGCCTGGAAGGAGTCGGCCGGGTAGCGCCCGGCGTCGTTCGGGTTGACGGCGAGCACGCGCACGCCGCGATCCGCATAGTCGCTCGCGACGGCGAGGATGCGGTCGTGCCAGGCGAGCGCGTAGGGGCAGTGGTTGCAGGTGAAGACCACGGTCGTGATGCCGTCGCCGCGGAGCGCGTGGTCGCGGCCGTCGGTGTCGGGAAGGGTCAGGTCCGGGACGCCGTCACCCAGCCGCATAGGACCTCCTGCGTACCGCATCGCGCACGTCCTCCACGTCGGGCACGGGCGACGGGCGGCCATCCCGCAGCCGGTAGACGCGGCAGCTGAGCCCGACCGGATCGCCCTCGCCCGGCGGCACGACGTCCTCCCCGTCGATCCGGATCGTCGGGGAGCCGAAGAACCGCTCCCGCTCGGCCTGCTCGTCGCTCAGAACCTCCACGACCTCGACCGCCGCGGGATCCAGCCCCTCCTCGCCCAGCACCTGCCTCAGCTGCTCGAGCGCCTCGGGATGGGAGGGGCAGCCCTCCCACCACAGGAGCTCAACCCTCACCTACCTCCACCCTCTCGATCAGGACCGGCTCGACGGGCCTGTCCTGCCCCCCGGTCTCGACGCCCTCGATCGCATCGACCGAGTCCATCCCGTCGGCGACGCGGCCGAACACCGTGTGCTTGCCGTCCAGCCAGGGCGCCTCCTCGGTCGTGACGATGAAGAACTGGCTGCCGTTGGTGTTCGGACCGCGGTTGGCCATTGCCAGAGCGCCGCGGACGATCTTGTGCTGGTTGATCTCGTCCTCGAACTCGTAGCCCGGCCCGCCGGTGCCGGTCCCCTCCGGACAGCCGCCCTGGATCATGAAGTCCTTGATCACGCGGTGGAAGATCAGGCCGTCGTAGTAGCCGTCCTTCGAGAGCTTCAGGAAGTTCTCGACCGTCTTGGGCGCGTCCTCGTCGAAGAGGTCCACGACGACCGGACCATGATTCGTGTGCAGGGTCACCTGGCTCATTTGCGCTTTGCCACCTCCACCCGGAGCGGGGTGCCCCGAACTCGCTTGCCGTTCACCTTGTCAGCCACCTCCGGCGCCCGCTCGGCCGGCACCTCGACGAAGCTGAAGCGCTCGAGCACCCGCACGTGGCGCACGTCGTCGTTCTCGAGGTGCGAGTTGTCGACCACGACTCCCACCACGTCCGCGGGCTCGAAACCGTCGCGGCGTCCTCCACCCAGCACCAGCTTGGCATAGGGGACCCCGTCGCGCTCGTGCGGCTTCGTGTGCCTCGGCCGGCGCGTCTCCCGGTCGGGACGCGAGCGCCTGCGCGGGCGGTCGCCGTTGGGCGACCATTTCTCGATCTCCGCCTTGGCGTGGCGCTCGATCGCCTCCAGGTCGTGCCGCTGGCGCGGGGTGATCAGCGTGATCGCGCGTCCCGCCTCGCCCGCCCGGCCGGTGCGGCCGATGCGGTGCACGTAGACGTCCGGGGAGTTCGGGATGTCGTAGTTGACGACGTGGCTCACGCCGGTGATGTCGAGCCCGCGAGCCGCCACGTCGGTGGCAACGAGCAGCCGCTCGCGGCCGCCCTTGAAGGCGATCATCACGCCGTCGCGCTGGCCCTGGCTCATGTCGCCGTGGAGCGCCTTGACCCGCACGCCCGCGTCGTTCAGCTTGCGCGCGAGCCGGTCGACTCCGATCTTGGTCCGGACGAAGACGATCGCCTGCTCGGGGTTCTCCGCCTTGAGCACCCGCGTCAGGGCGTCGGGCTTCTCCTTGTCCGGCACCTCCACGTAGAACTGCTCGACGGTGTCGATCGTCAGCGTCGCGGCGCGAACCTGGATCTCGACCGGGTCGTGCATGAATTTCTCGGCCAGCCGCCGAATCTCCTTGGGGATCGTTGCCGAGAAGAGCGCCGTCTGCCGGCCCTGCGGACAGCGCGCCAGGATCCACTCGACGTCCTCGATGAAGCCGAGGTCGAGCATCTCGTCGGCCTCGTCGAGCACGACGTAGCGGGCGCCGTCGAGCATCAGGTGATGGCGGCTGATCATGTCGAGCACCCGCCCGACGGTCCCGACCACGACCTGCCCGCCGCGGTTGAGGCGCGACGCCTGGTCCCGGATCGGCGCGCCGCCGAAGACCGCCACCACGTCGATACTGCGCTGCTCGCCGTAGGCGCGCAGCGCCTGGGTCACCTGGATGCAGAGCTCGCGCGTCGGCGTCAGGACGATCGCCTGCACCTCGGGCTCGTCCGCGTCGACGTACTCCAGCATCGGCAGCCCGAACGCCGCCGTCTTGCCGGTGCCGGTCTGGGCCTGGCCCATCACGTCCCGCCCCTCGAGCAGCGCCGGGATGGCCTGCTCCTGGATCGGCGTGGGGCGCTCGTAGCCCAGGTGGGCGAGCGCTTCGAGTAGGGGCCGGCTCAGCCCTAGGTCGGCAAAGGTCGTCATTTTTTTTACCTCCGCGAGGCCTCCGGCCCCGCGGTATCGACCAAACTCTCGGCCTCCGGCCTCGCGATCATAGGGTCGGGTCGAGCAGAAGCTTCCCGCTCGTGCGCCGGCCCTGAAGGTCCTCGTGGGCGCGGCGGACGTCCGCCAAAGGATAGGTGGCGCCGATCTGTGGCCGGACCTTTCCCTCGGCGGCCAGGTCGAAGAGCTCGGCCAGCGGCTCCTCCATCATCTCCCGGCGGCCGAGGCAGTGCATGAGCCAGAAGCCGACCACCGCCCGGCTCTTGCGCATGAGCCGGCCGGTCTGCAGCTCGTTCTGCTCGCGGCTCGCGATGCCGTAGGCGACCATGCGGCCGAACGACGCCAGCGCCTCGGCGGTCTGGTCGAAGACCCGGCCGCCGGACATCTCGAGCACGACGTCCACCCGCTCCCCGCCGTTGGCCTCGAGCACGGCCGCTGTCAGGTCCTCTGCGTTCGTGTCGATGGCGGCGTCGGCCCCCAGCTCGAGGGTCCGCTGCCGCTTCTCCTCCGAGCTCGCCGTCGCGATCACGCGGCCGGCGCCGAAGGGCTTCGCGAGCTGCACGGCCAGGCTGCCCACCCCGCCGGCCCCCGAGATCACGACCACGCTCTCCCCCTCGGCGAGCTTCGCCGACGTCTTGTAGAGATGCCAGGCCGTCAGGCCCTGGACCAGGAGCGCCAGGGCCGCCTCGTCGTCGAGGCCGTCGGGCAGGGGGAACGTCGTCGCCTCGGGGGCCGCCGCCCATTCGGCGTATCCGCCGCTGCGCAGCAGCGCCACCACCCGCTGCCCGTCCGGCGTCGTGCCCGCGACCTCGCCGCCCAGCACGAGCGGCAGCTCGAACTTGGCGAGGTAGGAGTTCTCGCGCTGGTGGGTGTCGCCGAAGTTGAGGCCCGCCCTAGCGACCTCGACCAGTACCTCGCCTTCGCCCGGCTCGGGCTTGGGGAGCTCCGCGACCTGGAGCACCTCCGGACCGCCGAACTCCTCTATCTGCACCGCGCGCACGGGAGTCGTAGCCTATTCAGCCGGTGGGGAAGGGCACATCGGAGCATCCCGTAGCCGTCCGCGCTGCCGGACCGCGTGACCTCGACGCGCTCGTCGCGCTCTCCCTGGCCTGCGCTCGCAGCCGCCAGGAGTGGGCCGGGGCGGACTGGTCGGCTCCCGCGCTCGTCGCCGAGCGCAGGCTCTGGTGGGACCGGCTGTCCGACAGCCGCAGCTGGGTCGCCGCGGCGGACGCCGGCCCGACGCGGGTCGGCTGCGTCGCCGTGTGGACGCGCCCGCACCACGCTCAGCGCGCCTACATGGTCGGGCCGCTCGTGGACCCGGAGTGGTGGGGCGAGGGGATCGGCACCGCGCTCTACAAGCAGGCGATGTCCGTCCTCGGCAGCCGCGGCTACCGCCGCGCCGAGCTCGCAGTGGAGGCCGGGAACGGCCCGGCGCGCGAGTTCCTCGAGCGGCGCGGCTGGGAGCAGGCCGAGTCGCTGCCCGCCCGCAGCGCGATGGCGGTTCTCACATACGCGCGCGAGCTGGCCGGGCCGGCGCCAGGCGCGGCGGTGGCGTAGCTGCCCTCAGCGAACGACCAGCTGGGTAGGAGCGAACGCATCAGGCGGGGCCCTCGCGCGAGTAGTTCGGCGCTTGACGATCCATCTAGACCCCCCAGGAGCCGGTCTATGTGGATCAGTGGGCATGAACAGGACCGCAAGCAGGGCCGGCAGCCGGTGCCCCTACCCAGCCGCCGTTCGTCGGCGCCGCCACCCCGGCTGCGACTACTCTTCCCCGGCTCATGAGCCTCGTAGTGGTCGGCTCGATCGCCTTCGACGCGGTCAAGACCCCGTTCGGGGAGCGCGAGCGCATGCTCGGCGGCTCCGCCGTGCACTTCTCGCTCGCGGCCAGCTTCTTCGGCGAGGTGCGGGTCGTCGGCCCGGTCGGCGACGACTTCGGCGAGGAGGAGTACGCCGTGCTCCACGGCCGGGGCGTGATCACGGACGACATCGAGCACGTCGACGGCGGCGAGACCTTCTTCTGGCGCGGCCACTACGAGTACGACCTGAATACCGCCCACACCGACGACACGCAGCTCAACGTCTTCGGCGACTTCCGGCCGAAGCTGTCGGAGGAGTCGAAGCAGGCGGACGTCCTCTTCCTGGCCAACATCCAGCCCGACCTGCAGCGCGAGGTGCGGGAGCAGTGCACCGGCGCGCGGCTGGCCGGGCTCGACTCGATGAACCTCTGGATCGACACCGCCCGTGACTCGCTCGTCAGGACGATCGGCGGCGTCGACATGCTGCTGATGAACGACGCCGAGCTGCGCATGCTCACCGAGCAGCCCAATCTGGTCAGGGCGGCCCGCGAGGTGATGGCCATGGGGCCGAGCATCGTCGTGGCCAAGCAGGGCGAGTACGGCGCCGCGCTCTACACCGAGGAGGGCTTCTTCGCTCTGCCGGCCTACCCGCTCGAGACGGT
>JBJMLJ010000314.1:0-2142 GCA_045805365.1 Thermoleophilaceae bacterium | reverse complement strand
CCAGCGATGGCCCGCGGCGGGAAGACCAAGCCGGAACGCAGCCGCGAGGCGGCCCGGCAGGCGGACGCGCACGCCGGCATCGCGCCTGCGGCCCGGGACCCGTTCACCGGCGGGCTGCGCCGGCGCGAGGTGCTGCCGCTCCTCGTCCTCCATTTCATCGCCCAGGGCCCGTCCTACGGGAACCAGCTCATGGAGCGGATCGCCGAGATGACGGAGGGCGTCCTGAACGTCAACCCGAACACCATGTATCCGCTGCTCCGCCAGCTCGAGGAGCGCGGCCTCATCGAGGGCAAGTGGGAGCACCCCGAGCGTCGCACGCGGCGCTTCTACACCGTCACCGCCAGCGGGAAGAAGGAGTACAAGCGGCTGGTCGAGGAGGTGCGGCCCTTCCTCGATTCGGTCCAGTCGAGCATCGACGAGATCGTGCGCGAGGTCTACGGCTGATGGCGCGGACGGCCGCGGCCGCGGCGGTCGTCTCGCTGGCGCCCGAGGCGGCGCTCAAGCTCTGGACCGACGTACGGCGCTGGCCGACCTTCGTCGAGGGCTTCGCCCGCGTCCTCGAGCTGTCCGACGACTGGCCGGGCGATGGGTCGAAGCTCGTCTGGGAGTCGATCCCCGGCGGCCGCGGCAGGGTGACCGAGCAGGTCGTCGCGAGCGGCCCCGGCCGCTTCGCGACGCAGGTCTTCGAGGAGGCGCTCACCGGCCGTCAGGCCGTGCGCGTCGCCGAGGACGCCGAGGGCTCTCGGGTCGAGCTGAGCCTGGAGTACGAGCTGTCGCAGTACGGCCCGCTGCGCGCCGTGGCCGACGTGATCTTCATCCGCCGCGCGCTGCGCGACGCGCTGCGCCGGACGCTGGGGCGGTTCGCGGTCGAGGCCGAGGAGGAGGCGACCCTTCGATAGGGTCTTCGGCCGCCGCCGACTAACGGAGGGTTTCCCAGTGGAGGTATTCAAAGCTGCCGTCGTGGGCGCGGGGACGATGGGCGGCGAGATCGCCCAGGTCATCGCGTCCGCAGGCGTTCCCGTCGTCCTCAAGGACGTGGAGCAGAAGTTCGTCGACCAGGGCCTCGACAAGGCCCGCGAGGTCACCCAGGGCCAGCTCGGGGGGCTCGTGTCGAAGGAGAAGATCACCCAGAAGGACGCCGACAGGCAGCTCGAGGAGACGCTCGGGCGGATAACGGGCAGCACCGAGTACGACGGCTTCGGCGACGTCGATTTCGTCGTCGAGGCGGTCCCCGAGCGGATGGACATCAAGCAGTCGGTGTTCGCCGAGCTCGACGCGGTCACGCCCGGCCACGCCGTCCTCTCCTCGAACACCTCGTCGCTCTCGATCAGTGAGATGGGCGAGGCGACCAGCCGGCCGGAGAAGGTCGTCGGCTTCCACTTCTTCTACCCGGCCTCGGTCATGCGGCTGATCGAGGTGATCGAGGGCGAGGAGAGCTCCGAGGAGACCCTCCAGACGGCCTCCAACTTCGCCCAGGCCATCCGCAAGACGGCGATCCGCTGCGGCGAGGTCCCGGGCTTCGTCGTCAACCGGATCCTCAACTCGAGCGTTTCCGAGATCTGGCGCTCCGTCGACGAGGAGGGGCTGGACTACAAGGAGGTCGACAAGCTCGTCCAGGAGTCGAAGGCGGCGCCCATGGGCCCCTACTTCCTCGGTGACCTGCTCGGGCTCGACACCGTCCTCCACGTGGCCGAGCACCTGCGCGACTCCTACGGCGACCGCTTCTATGTGTCGGCGAAGATGAAGGAGCTCGTCGAGGCGGGCAACCTGGGCCAGAAGACCGGGAAGGGGTTCTATGAGCACGGCAGCTGAGACGCAGACCGAGACGCTCGTCGAGCGCTTCGGCCTCAAGGCGCTGGTCGAGTCCTGCCTCGTCCTCGAGGAGGGCGTCGCCTCCGTCAAGGACATCGAGATCGGGATGATGATGGGCGCGGGGATCCTGCCCGGGCCCTTCGCGCGCGCCGACGAACGCGGCCTCGACGACGTGCTCGAGGCGCTCGAGCGGGCGCAGACCGTATGGGGCGAGGCCTTCGAGCCGCCGCTCATCCTGCGCCGGCTGGTCGCCCAGGGGCGGCTGGGCAAGAAGACGGGCCAGGGCTTCTTCGCGTAAGATCTGAAGTTCGTCGTGTAGTGTATGTTGTT
>JBJMLJ010000313.1:0-4237 GCA_045805365.1 Thermoleophilaceae bacterium | reverse complement strand
GCCGCGTGATCGACGCGCTCGAGGTGCTGCGCTTCGAGCGGGGCGGCGAGCGGCGCGAGTTCGAGAAGGGCAGCTACGTGTCGCTGCACTTCCTGGGCGCCGACACCTACGCCCGGAAATGATCAACGTGGCCGTCTCGGGGGCCGCCGGGCGGATGGGGGAGGCCGTATGCGCCGCCGTCGAGGGGGCCGACGACATGGCGCTCGTCGGGCGAGCGGATCCGCAGCTCGGTACCGCCTTGGCCGACGTTCTCGGCGACGCCGACGTGGTCGTCGACTTCACGACGCCCGAGGCGGCGCCCGGCAACGCGCGGATGTGTCTCGAGGCCGGGGTGCACTGTGTGATGGGAACGACGGGCACCGACTACAGCGAGCTCTCGGGCGTCGGCAGCGCGAACTTGTTCGCCGCTCCCAATTTCGCGATCGGGGCGGTCCTGATGATGGAGTTCTCGAAGCAGGCCGCGAGGCATATGCCCGAGTGCGAGGTGATCGAGCTTCACCACGACCAGAAGGTCGACGCGCCCTCGGGAACGGCCAAGCGAACCGCGCAGCTGATCGGCGAGGCAGGCGGCAACGTCCACGAGCCGATCCATTCGGTCCGCCTCCCCGGCCTGGTCGCGCACCAGGAGGTCATCTTCGGCGGCCTGGCCCAGACGCTGACCATCCGCCACGACTCCATCGCCCGCGAGTCGTTCATGCCGGGCGTCCTCCTCGCGGTCCGCAAGGTCGGCTCGCTGGACCGCTCGCCGCTGGTCGGCCTGGAGCACCTGCTGTAGCCACGGCCCCGGCCGGGGGGCGAATCCCGGTAGCGATCGGACTTTGTCTCGCCATGCGAAACAAAGTCCGATCAGTAGACCGAGAGATCGCCCAGATCACGGAACGGCAGCAGGGCGCGATCACACATCGGCAACTCCTCGATGCCGGTCTTTCGCGCGCGGCGGTCTGGCGGCGGGTGGAAAGGGGCTTGCTACACCGCGAGTTCCGCGGGGTGTATCGCGTGGGGCACAAGGCGCCGAGCACCGAGGCGAGGTACATGGCTGCGGTGCTGGCCTGTGGCCAGGGCGCCTGTGCTGAGCGGACCGGCAGCCGCGTTTCTCTTTGGCCTCGTCAAGGGCGCTCCTCCGCAGCCCGAGGTCACGACCGTCGGCGATCGGCAAGTACGGGGAGTCATCACGCGACGCGTCCGCGACCTTCCAGCGCGCGACATCAGCGTCTACCGCGACATTCCGATCACGACGGTCCCACGCACCCTGGTCGACATCGCGGGGCGACTCTCCTTCGCCGGCCTGGGGTGGGCCTGCCACCAGGCCGATGTTCGGTATGGAGTCGGGAAGAGGAGGGTGCTCGCCGTCCTGTCCAGGCGGCCCCGGGTCCGCGGGGCGGGCAAGCTCCGCGAGGTTTACGGAGATCAGGGATCACGCTGAGCAAGCTGGAGCGAGCCTTCCTCGGGCTGCTCAAAGCGGAGAAGCTGCCGCTCCCTACCCCGAACCGGAACACCGGCGGCCGCTACGTCGACTGCCGCTGGCCCGAGTCCAAGCTGACCGTTGAGCTCGACAGCTACACCTACCACCACACCCGGCACGCGTGGGAGCAGGACTACCGTCGGGAGCGCAAGGCGCGGGCGCGGGGCGACGAGTTCCGGCGCTACAACTACGGCGACGTCATCGAGGACCAGACCGACATGCTCGCCGAGCTCCGCGACCTCCTGCCGTGAGGGCCTAAGCCGCCGTCTTGCGCGCCTTGCGCAGCGCCCTCGGTACCACGAAGCGGATTCCCGAGCGCTCCTCGTCGATCGAGCAGGTCTTGTTGTCGATCAGCCCGATCCGCTTGGCGTGGGGGACGAGGGTCATCTGGTTCAGGTAGCGCTCGTGTCCCCGCTTACGGGTAAGCATCCAGAGATAGCCGGAGTCGCGGAGGCGGTGGCGGTAGCGGACGAGGATCTCCTTGGCCTCCTCGAGCGACTCGACCAGCACGATGGCGCCGTCGAGCTCGCCCGATCGAACCAGGCCGCGGCCGAGCTTCTGCTTGACGTCGCGGCGCAGGCCGGAGCCGACGTCGCCCGCGATCTCGACGCGCTCGTCCGCCTTCACGCCCAGCTTCTGCACCGCGCTGCGGTGGCTGTAATCCCGCTCTTGTGCCATCTCGGACATGGAATTCTGTCATTTGCGACCCGGGTGCAGAAAGGTCTGCGACCGCCCTCCCACCACGCTATGGTGCGAACGGCGGCGTTCTAACGAGGAGGCCACATGGGATTCTTGGACAAGGCCAAGGAGCAGGCCAAGCAGCTTGGCGACGAGGCGAAGAAGCTGGGCGAGCAGGCCCAGCAGAAGCTCGACGAGGTCCAGGGCAACACGAATCAGGGCCAGCCGCAGGCGCAGCAGCCCGGTGAGCCGGCAGTGAAGTACGACAAGCACGGCCGGCCGATCGAGGAAGGCCCGCCCGCAGGCGAGGCGCCGCCACCCGCGGCCGAGCCGCCACCTCCAGAGCCGAGCGCCCAGAGCCCAGAGCCCGAGGAGGCGCCGGCAGCGCCGCCTCCGCCTCCTCCCGCCGAAGGCGGCGCCGACAGCAACCCGGACCCGTTCAAGCCGATCGAATGACGATCTCCGGCGTCCTCACCGCCATGGTCACGCCGTTCGACGCGAACGGCGAGCTGAACGAGGAGGCGGCGATCCGCCTGATGCATCACCTGCTCGAGCACGGCTCGGACGGGCTGGTGCTGGCCGGATCGACCGGCGAGAGCGTGACGCTCTCAGACGACGAGATGGCCCGGCTCTGGCGGCTGGGCGCGGCCGAGTGCGGTGACGCGACCGTGATCGCGGGCACCGGCTCCAACGACACCCGCCACGCGGTCCACCTCACCCAGCTGGCCAGCGAGGCCGGGGTGGACGCCGTGCTGGTGGTGGCGCCCTACTACAACAAGCCGAACCGGCGTGGGCTCAAGGAGCACTACCGGGCGGTGGCGGCGGCCACGGACCTGCCGGTCATCGTCTACAACATCCCGTCGCGCTCGGTGATCGACATGCCGAACGAGTTCATGGCGGAGCTGGCGGCCGAGATCCCGAACGTGAAGGCCGTCAAGCAGGCGCGCTTCGAGGACATCGAGCCGATCGAGGGGCTCGACCTGCTCGCCGGCAACGACGACAAGCTCGCCGAAACGCTCGACGCGGGCGGCACGGGCGGCATCCTGGTCGCCTCGCACCTCGTGGGCGGCGAGATGCGGCGGATGATCGACGAGCCGGAGTCACGAAAGGAAATCCACGAGTCGCTGAGCGACCTGTTCAAGGCACTGACCGTCACGACGGGGCCGATCCCGATCAAGGCGGCGCTGAACATGGTCGGCCTGGACGTAGGTGGGCTGCGCCTGCCGCTCGTGGAGGCGAGCGAGGACGAGAGGGCGGTCATCCGCGAGGCGCTCGAGCGCCACGGCCTGTTGGCGCGGGTTTGAGCAAAGGGCGGCTGCGGGTCCTGCCGCTCGGCGGGCTCGGCGAGATAGGCAAGAACATGATGGTCGTCGAGTACGACGGCCGGATCGTCGTCGTCGACACGGGGCTGATGTTCCCCGCCCCGGACCAGCTCGGCATCGACCTGGTGCTGCCCGACTTCAGCTACCTGCGCGACCGGGCGGACGACATCGAGGCGATCGTCCTGACCCACGCGCACGAGGACCACGTCGGCGCCCTGCCCTTCCTGCTCCGCGACCTGGACCCCGCGCCGCCCATCTACGGCGGGCCGCTGACCGTGGCCATGGCGCGCTCGAAGCTCGACGAGCACCGGCTCGCCGACGCGCCGCTCCAGGACGTGCTCGCCACCCAGAGCTTCGAGGCCGGTCCGTTCACGGCGGAGATGGTGAAGATGGCGCACTCGATCCCCGACTCGTTCGCGGTCGCGCTCACCTGCGACCTGGGGACGACGCTCGTCACGGGCGACTACAAGTTCGACCAGACCCCCGTCGACGGGGCGCCGGCCGACGTGTCGCGGCTGGCCGAGCTCGGCCGCGAGGGGCTGCTGCTCCTTTGCGGCGACTCGACCAACGCCGACCGCCCCGGGATGTCGCCCTCGGAGTCCGCGGTGGGGCCGAAGCTGGAGGAGGTCTTCGCCCGCCGCCAGGGACGGATCGTGGTCACCTGCTTCGCCTCCAACATCCACCGCGTCCAGCAGGTGGTCGACGCCGCCGAGCAGCTCGGCCGCAAGGTCTCCCTGGTGGGCCGCTCGATGCGCAAGAACGTGAACATCGGCCG
>JBJMLJ010000312.1:0-6473 GCA_045805365.1 Thermoleophilaceae bacterium | reverse complement strand
GTCTCGAAGATGGCCGAGGAGAACTCGACCCTCCATTCCGAGCTCGAGCGCGCCCACAGCGACCTGGGCGAGCTCCGCACTCGGCTCGACAGCGCCGAGGCTCCCGCAAGCAGCCACGAGCTCGCCCAGCTGCGCGCCGAGATCGTGGCGATCCGCGAGCAGCCGCCCGCCGTCACCAAGGACGACTTCGAGGCGCTGCGCACCGAGCTGCGTGAGCTGCGAGTCGACGGGGCCGGCGGCGAGTCCGCCGCGAGCGCCGCCGAACGCGCCGAGTCCGCGCTCGACGCGGTGCGGGCGCTGGCCGACGAGCTGCGGGCCGAGGTCGAGGACGCCCGCGAGGCGGCGGCCCGCGCGCGCGAGTCCGCCGGCGAGGCGGCCGACGCGGCCGCCGTCGAGGCAAAGGTCGCGCGCGTCCAGGCCGAGGCCGCGCGTGTCCACTCGGAGGAGGCGAGCGGCCACGCGCTCGCCGCCCGCGAGGTCGCCGACGCGTGGGCCAGCGCAGCCGAGAAGCACGGCCGTCCCGACGACAACGGCGCCCCGACGGAGAGGCAGCTGCCGCGGCGCAAGCTGAAGCAGGCCGAGGAGCCGACGCGCGACCCGCGGCCAGGCTTCGACGACGCCGACGAGCCGATGGCGACCATCGGCCTCGATGGGCACTTCCGCGAGCTCAACCCGAGGTTCTCCGACCTGATCGGCTACAAGGAGCGCGACTTCCAGACCGCCGTCTGGCCACCCGTGGCCGACCGCGGCAAGATCGACCAGCACCGGGAGCAGATGCGGGCGATGATCGACGGCGAGATCGAGTCCGCCGAGATCAACACCGGCTACGTGCACGCCCAGGGCCTGCTCGTGCCGGTCGTCGGCACGATCTCGCTGGAGCGCGGCGAGCAGGGCGAGCCGAGCCACTTCCTGCTCTCCGCGCAGGCGCCCAGCGCCGCCGCCGCCGCGTAGCATCGGCCGCGTGGAGCGGCAGGGGTCTGGTGGCCCACGCGGCCTTCAAAGCCGTCGGGGCGGAGCAGCCCTCCGCTTGGAAGGTTCGATTCCTTCGCCGCTCCGCCAGTAGTCTGGCCGGGTGTTCTCGGACGAGCTGATCCGTCCCTGGCTGGAGTGCCTGCGCGAGGACCTGCCCGGGCTCGAGCCGTTCGACGTGCACACGCACATCGGCGAGAACGACCCGGACGAGTTCCGCTGCACGCGGGAGGAGCTGGTCCAGGCGCTCGAGCTGGCCGACGCGCAGGGCGTCGTCTTCCCCATGCACGAGCCGGACGGCTACCCGGCGGCGAACGACCGCATCCTGGCCGAGGCGGAGGCCTCGGGCGGGCGGCTGACGCCGTTCGCGAGGCTCGATCCCGCCGCCGATCCGCTCGCCGAGGCCGAGCGTTGCCTGGACGCCGGCGCCGCCGGCCTCAAGCTCCACCCGCGCGCCGAGAACTTCACGCTCGATCACCCTGCCCTGGTCGACGTCTTCGCCCTGGCCGACGAGCGGCGGGTGCCGATCATCTGCCACGCGGGGCGCGGGATCCCGGCGCTCGGTCGCCACGCCGTCGACCTCTGCGGCCGCTTCCCCGGCGCCAGGCTCATCCTGGCGCACGCGGGCATCTGCGACCTCGCGTGGATCTGGCGCGAGGCGCCGGACCATCCCAACCTCTTCTTCGACACTGCCTGGTGGCTGCCCGGGGACCTGCTGGCGCTGTTCGCCCTGGTGCCGCCGGGACAGATCCTCTTCGGTAGCGACGCGCCCTACGGCACGCCCGCCTTCTCCCTCACGATGGCCCTCCGCTACGCGCTCCAGGCCGGGCTCACGCCGGAGCAGATCCAGGAGGTCGGCGGCGGGCAGCTGCGGCGGCTGCTCGCCAGGGAGGATCCGCTCGACCTCGGGCCGGCGCCGGGGGAGTCCGGGCTCGTTCGCGACCCCGTGCTGGACCGGGTCTACGGCTACCTGATCGGCGCGGTCGGGCAGATGCTGGCCGGGGTGGAGCCGGACGAGCTGCTGGCGCTGGCGGGGCTCGCCGCCGAGGTGGGCGACGATGTTCCGCAGGCGACGATCTGCAGCTCGGTGCTCGCCCTCATCGAGGAGCGCAGCCGCTACGCGGCGACCGTCCACGAGGACGGCCGGCCCTCCCGCTTCGCCCGCGGGACGCATCTGATCGTGGTGGCGGCCGGCCTCAGCCGCACTCCGGACGTGCCGCTGCCCCCCGATCCCGTACCCGTCGACGTCTCCGAGCGAGCCGCGCAGGCGTAGCTCCCTGTTTCGGGCGCGGCGGACCCCGGGTAGCCGCCGAACAGGGCCTCCGGTGCCTTTTGGCGGATCTCCAGGGGACGCCGATTGGAGACGGCGGGCCCCTTTTTAACTCAGGAAGCCTCGGCCTGGAAGACGAAGATCTCGAAGCCGCGGGGTGGGTGGAATGTCACCTGGCTGTGGTACGTCTGCACCTGCCGGCCGACCACGCTCTCCACCGCAGTCGTGAAGCGGCCCGCCACCGCCTCCTGGAAGGTCAGCCGGACCTCACGCACGAGCGTCTCCTTGCCGTTCTCGACCAGCGTGCGCTCGACCGTGGTCAGGAAGTCCTCGAGCACGGTGATCAGGTAGTCGTCGAACATGTACGACTTGGCCTTGGTCGGGCCACGCCCGTAACACTCGGCCAGCACGCCGACGATCGCATTCGAGACGTCGGCAAGAAGCTCACCTTCAGTGCTCAGGCCGCCTCCCTGAGAGCCTCGATCTCGCGGCTGGTGGCCAGCCGCTCCAAGGCGCGGGACTCTATCTGGCGCACGCGCTCGGCGGATAGCCCGAGCTGCCGCCCGGTCTCGCGGAGCGGCTTGGGATCCGCGGCGCCGTCGATGCCGTAGCGCAGCTTGATGACGTTGCGCTCGGGCTCGGGCAGGTCCTCCACGGTCTTCCGGAGCGTCTCCTCGCGGAGGCTCACCTCGACCTCCTCCTCGGGCGAGACGTCGCCGCTCTCCAGCAGGTCGCCGAAGGCGGTGTCGCCGTCCTCGCCCACGGGCCGATCCAGGCTCGTGACCGCGCGGGCGGCCCTGCGCACCTCCTCGAGCTGCTCGACGGGCAGGTCCGCCTCGCGGGCGACCTCCTCGTCGGTCGGATCGCGGCCCAGCTTGGTGGCGAGCTCGCGCTGGGCGCGGGCGATCTTCCGCTCCCGCTGGCCGATGTGCACCGGGATGCGGATCGTGCGCGAGCGATTGGCCATCCCGCGCTGGATCGCCTGCCGGATCCAGAAGGTGGCGTAGGTGGAGAACTTGTAGCCCTTGCGCCAGTCGAACTTCTCGGCGGCGCGGATGAGCCCGAAGATCCCCTCCTGGATCAGATCGAGGAGGCCCAGCTCCTGCCCCTGGTACTTCTTCGCGATCGAGACGACCAGGCGCAGGTTGGAGTTGATCATCCGCTCCTTGGCCTCGAGGTCGCCCTGCTCGATCCGCTTGGCGAGCTCTATCTCCTCCTCGGCGGTCAGCAGCGGGTAGCGGCGGATCTCGTTGAGGAAGAGCTGGAGGGCGTCCGTCGTCGCCCCTGCGAGCTCCTCGTTCTGGTAGCGGGTGGGCTCCACGGTCGCGCGTCCGCAATCGTCGCTCAGCTCGAGGCCACGCTCCTCGATCTGGTCCTGGAGCGCGGACGCGTCCTCCTCGGAGAGGCCGAGGCTGCGCGACAGGTCCTCGAACTCGGACAGGTTCACGCAGCCCATCTCTTCTCCGCGCGACAGGAGCGCGGCGATCTCTGGCCTCGACAAGGCCTCCACGACCGGGGATTGAACCACTAGCTAGGCGGCGGCAGCGAGCGCCTCGCCGGCAGCGGCCAGGCGATCCAGCGACCGCCGCAGCAGCCGCGACACGTGCATCTGGGATACGCCGACGCGCTCGGCGATCTCCGCCTGCGTCAAATCGTGCTCGAAACGGAGGCGCAGGATCAGCCGCTCGCGATCCGGCAGCGCCTTGAGCGTGCCGCGCAGCGTCTCGCCGATCTCGACCAGCTCGTAGCCGTGCTCCTCGACCGACACCGAGTCGCCCCAGCTCCAGGCGTCGTCGTCGTCGTCTCCGGGGCGCGGCGCGTCGAGCGACGTGGCCTCGTACGCCGTCGCCGCCTCCATCGCCTCGAGCACGTCCTCGACGGGGACGCCCACGGCGTCGGCGACATCGCGCGGAAGGGGCTGGCGGCCGAGCTTCGCCGGCAGGGCGCCGAGCGCTTCGCTGACCTTCAGCACCAGCTCCTGCGTAGCCCGCGGAACGTGCACGGACCAGCCCTTGTCACGGAAGTGCCGCTTGAGCTCGCCGAGCATGGTCGGCACCGCGTACTTGACGAAGCCGCGACCGCGCTCGGGCTCATAGCGATCGACAGCCTTGAGCAGCCCGACGCAGGCGACCTGAACCAGGTCCTCGTAGGGCTCGCCGGCGTGCTTGTAGCGCGCGGCGAGTTGCCTCGCCAGTGGCAGGAACCGCTCTATCAACTGCTCACGAGCAGCCAGGTCGCCATCGCGGTGATACCGCCGGAGCAGGCGCTCGTCCTCAGCGCGCCTACGCTCCTGCGATTCCCCGGCAACCGGTCGCTCCGTCACGGGCGTGACGGTCACCGACATGTCCTTCAGCCTCCTCGCAGATCGGGTGCCTGCGGGAGATCCGGCCTCCGACCGCTAAGACAATCGGAGCTCGTCCCTCGACCTCTTGCCGACGAAACGTTGGGGCCGCGTACCTGCTTCCCCTACGTCCCGTTCAGGTTGATTCTCACCCTTTTTTCACCGCGGTAAACCCGAGTTGGGTCACCCAGGCTCAACCGCGGAGAGGTCGTCGACCATCTCGAGCCGGTCCTCGAGGCGTGTGATCGAGAACACCCTCTGCACGGGATCGGGTCCCCGGATCACCACAAAGCGCCGCTCGGCATCGCGGGCGCGCTCGGCCGCCGTGATCACGCAGCGGAGGCCGGTCGAGTCGAGGAAACTCAGGTTCTTCAGGTCGAGCACGACGACCCGCGGCCCATCGGCCTCCACGCGATCGAGCTCCTCCTGCACCTTCGCCACCGTGGAAAGGTCCAGCTCGCCGCGTAGGGCCACATGCACGAGTCCGTCCCGCTCCTCGCTTTCAACCTCGAGGATGGTCACCGAGCGGAAGCTATCAACCCTCGGAGGGACGAAGCGCGCGTCGGGCCAACTGCCAGGCGAAATAAAGCTGGACGGCCGCGAAGGAGAGCTCGAGCACGCGCTCGGAGACGGCGTTGGCCAGGCCGGTCCCCGCGGCCACCCCCAGTGGCGAGAGCAGCCCGACGATGATCCCGTCGCGCACCCGCACGTTCCCGTAGCCGCGCTGCCGCCAGGCCCCGACGAAGGCGACGATCACGATCGCCAGCAGCGACGTGCTCTCGGCGCGCAGCTGGCTCTGGTCGAGGAACAGGACCAGCCCGGGCACGAACAGGACGCCGCCACCGACGCCCACCATGCCGCTCACGATGCCCGCGGCGAAGCCGATCGCTATGGCGCCCGCGAGGTCCCCGCCGCCCATCAGAAGATCAGGAGGATCGCCGAGACGACGAGCAGGACGGCGAAGGCCCCGGAGACGACCCTCGTCGACACCCGCTGCTGGAGCGCCGTGCCGGCCACGACGCCGCCGACCGCCGGGACGCCGATCAGGGCCGCCTTCGCCACGTCCACGTTGCCGTAGAGCCCCTGAGCCGCCGCGGCCATCGCCGCGATGATCACGATGGCCGCCAGCGATGTGCCGGTGGCCTCGCGCTCCTCGTAGCCGAGCCAGAGGATCAGGAGCGGCACGATTATCGTGCCCCCGCCCACGCCGAAGAGCCCGCTGAAGGCGCCCGCCCCGGTGGCGATGACCGCGAGACGGACGAGTCGGGGCGACATCGGCGGGCATACTACGAGGCGTGTCCGCTCCGACGGCAGACGCACTGGCCGAGAGCCTGCGGCCGCTCACCGAGGATCCCGCCAAGGCAGCGGTCTTCTGCGACATCGACGGCACCCTCGCCCCGATCGTGCACCGGGCCGAGGAAGCTCACGTGCCGGGCGAGGTGTCGAAGCTGCTCGCCGGCTTGGGGCGCCGCTACGGCTGTGTGGCCTGCATCTCCGGGCGCGCCGCCGCGGAGGCCAGGCGGCTCGTGGGCGTCGGGAGCATCTCCTACGCCGGCTCCCACGGAGCCGAGCTGCTCGAGCCTGGCCGCTCGGAGCCGCGCATCATCCCCGAGTTCAAGAGCTGGGAGGGACGCGTCAAGCGCTTCGCGGCGGAGCGCGACACCCGCGACCAGCGCATGCTGCGGGTGCGGATCGAGGACAAGGGTCCGATCGCCGCGTTCCACTGGCGCGGCGTCCCCGACGAAGGCGACGATCACGATCGCCAGCAGCGACGTGCTCTCGGCGCGCAGCTGGCTCTGGTCGAGGAACAGGACCAGCCCGGGCACGAACAGGACGCCGCCACCGACGCCCACCATGCCGCTCACGATGCCCGCGGCGAAGCCGATCGCTATG
>JBJMLJ010000311.1:0-2675 GCA_045805365.1 Thermoleophilaceae bacterium | reverse complement strand
GCGCTCGCCGATCTCGACGATGCGCTCGAGGTCGGGCGGCTCGCTCGGCGGTGGCGGCAGCTCGTTCGTCTGGGCGGGCTCGCCGGCCTCCTGGAAGAACTTCTCGATCCCGCCGGGCGTGTAGATCACGAGGAGCCGCACGTTCGAGTCGCCGACCGGCTCGAAGTTCTCCTCGGTTCCCGCGGGAACGTGGAAGAAGTCGCCCGGGCCGCCGTCGTGCTCCTGGCCGTCGATGTGGTACTTGATGGCGCCCTCGAGCACGTACACGGACTCGCCGCCGGGATGGGAGTGCGGGGGCGGGCCCATCCCGGGCGGGATGAGCATCTCCATGACGGTTGCCTGGCCGTCCGTCTCGTCGGTCGAGGTCTTCACCTCGTAGAGCCCGCCGAGCATCCAGATCCCGCGACCGTCGCCGCGCGACCGAATCACCGTCTCCGCCATGTGCTGCCCCTTCCGTTTCTCGGTTGAGACGCCCCCGGGGCGAGCCTAGTCAGAGTTGCTGCCCGACGCCAGCAGCACGGCCGATCCGCCGCAGATCAGCGCCGCCCCGGCAACCGCCAGAGCGGCGCCGATGGTCGCGAGGCCGCCGATCAGGGCCACGCCGATCGCCCCGCCCACCTGGCGGGCGGTGTTGTTGACCGCCGCCGCCATCCCGGAGCGCTCCCGGGGCACGGCGGCCGTCGCGCCGGTGACCAGGGCGGGCGTGGCCGCGGCCAGGCCGACGCCGGCAAGGACCAGCGGCGGCCAGAGCGAGGAGAAGCCGGTGTCTGGACCCACGCCGGTCAGGAGCAGGTAGCCCACGCCGGCGGCCACCAGCCCGAGGGCGGCCGGCAGCCGCGGGCCGATCACCGCGGTCAGGCGCCCGCTCAGCGGCGCGAGGATCGCCAGCGGGCCGAGCCAGGGGAGCAGCCGCAGGCCGGTTTCCAGCGGCGAGTTCCCCTGCACGCGCTGGAGGAACAGGCTCAGCGCGAACAGAGCGCCGAGCGTGCCGAGGTTCATCAGGCCGGCGCCGAGGTTGGCGGCGCTGAAGCCCGGCCGCCGGAAGTAGCCCAGGTCGAGCATCGGCCGCCGCGCGCGCCGCTCGGCGGCCAGGAAGGCCCCCAGGCTCAGCAGGGCGATCACTGCTGCCGCGGCGATTCCCGGCGACGCCCAGCCGAGCCGCCGGCCCTCGATCAGCGCGAACACGGCGAGGCCGAGGAAGAGCACGCCGAAGAGCTGGCCTCGAACGTCGAGACCGTGGCCGGAGGGGTCGGAGGACTCCTCGACGGCCGCGCGCGTCAACAGAAGGGCGACGACGCTGAGCGGCACGTTCAAGAGGAAGATCGCGCGCCAGCCGAGCGCGTCCACGAGGACGCCGCCGAGGATCGGCCCGGCGATCAGCGCGAGGCTGCCGACCCCCGCCCAGAACCCGATCGCCCGCGCCCGCTCGCCCGGTCCTGGGAAGGCGTGGCCGACGATCGCGAGCGAGGTCGGCAGGATCGCCGCCGCCGCCAGCCCCTGGAGGACCCGCGCCACGACGAGCGTGCCGGTCCCGGGCGCGACCCCGCACAGGAGCGAGGCGATCCCGAAGCCGGCGAGACCGAGGCTGAAGATGCGCCGTCGGCCGTAGAGGTCGGCGAGGTTGCCGGTGGAGAGCATGAGCGCCGCCAGCACCAGCGCGTAGCCGTCGACGACCCACTGCAGCCCCGCCCGGGTGCTGCCGAGGTCGCTCGCGATGTGGCCGAGCGCGACGTTGACGATCGTCACGTCAAGCAGGACGAAGAAGTAGCCGGAGCAGGCGGCCACCAGGCTCAGGCGATTCGAGCTCACCCTACTTCTGTACCCAGGAACCGCTAGGCAGCTTCAGCGGCGGCCGCGGCCGTCTGCCGGGCGCCGGCGAAGTCGCGCGCACGGATCAGCACAAAGGCTGCCACGGCCCCGATCAGGAGCGTGGCCGCCCCGATCAGGAGGATCTCGTTGAGCCCGGCGATGAAGGCCTCGCGGGCGGCGTCGGCGAACCTGGCGGGCGCCGCGTGGGTGCCGCCGGACGAGATCGAGTCGGAGAGCCGCGCGGGCGCGCCGAGCTCGGTCAGCTTCGTCTCGATCCGGTGCTGGAACACCGCCCCGAGTCCCGCAACGCCGACGGCCACGCCGCCGATCCGGCAGGTGTTGCTGAAGCCGGACGCCATGCCGCTTCGCGCCGGCTCCACGACCCCGAGCGCGGTGGAGCCGATCGCGGGGTTGGAGAGCCCGATGCCGACGCCCGCGACGATCAGGCCCGCGAGCAGGGTGGTCCAGGTCGAGCCGGTGTGGATCCCGTGCATCAGGAACAGCCCGAGCGAGACGAGGGCCAGGCCGCTGCCGAGCATCACTCGCGGCGGCACCCGCTCCGAAGCCCCGCGCGTCACCGCCGGGATGACGAACACCAGCAGGGTAAGCGGGAGGAAGCGCAGGCCGGCCTTGAGCGGCGAGTAGCCGAGGATGTCCTGCAGGTACAGCGAGAGGTAGAAGAACATCGCGAACATCCCGGCGCCGATCGCGACCGTCCCGAGGGAGACGCCGACGAACGCCGGCCGCCGGAAGAGCGACAGCTCGAGCATCGGCCGCTCCTGGCTGCGCTCGATCGCGACGAAGACGGCGAACAGGACCGCGGCGCCGGCGAGCGAGGCCACGATCACGGTGCTCGACCAGCCCTC
>JBJMLJ010000310.1:0-2768 GCA_045805365.1 Thermoleophilaceae bacterium | reverse complement strand
CAGTAGGCGCAGTTGCCGCCGTTGGCGAAGGGCATGAAGCCGAGTCCGACCGGCACGCCGTCCGCGGGCCTGCCGCCCCAGATCGCGTGGTCGGGGCGGTTGACGCGGTCGACGATCGTCGCGCCCACCACGAGGTCCGCCAAGGTTGCCGCCCGGACGATCTCCCCGAGCCAGCTCGGGTCGGCGACGTTGTCGGCGTCACAGAAGGCCAGGAGATCCCCGCCCGCGGCGGCGGCCCCGGCGTTGCGGGCCGGTCCCGCTCCGCGGCGGCCGGACGCGTCGACCACCCTGAGGGACGGGAGCCGCCCAGCCAGCCGGCGGGCCACCGACGCGCTGCCGTCGCTCGAGCCGTTGTCGGCCACGACGACCTCCCAGGGGCCGTCGTAGTCCTGGGCGGCGAGCGCGTTCAGCTGATCCGGGAGGAGCCGCGCCGCGTTGCGCACCGGGATGACGACGCTCACGAGCCGGGGCGCGTCTCGACCCATCGGCCAACCCTACCCGCGCCATGGGCGCCCAGCCGGGCGGGATGGCTGCGAAGCGTCCTGCCCTGTACAGCCACTGGCTGTGCAATGCAGGACCGTTCACCGGACTCCTACCCAGCCGCCGTGCGCTCAGGCCGCCGGGGCGAGCGGGCCGGCCACGCCTGCGATGGTATGAGCGTGCGCGCGATGGTGCTGGACGCCGCGGGCAGCCCGCTCCGCTCGGCCGAGCTGCCGGACCCGGCGCCGGGCGAGGGGGAGGTGTTGCTCGAGGTGGCGGCCTGCGCCGTCTGCCGCACGGACCTTCACATCGTCGACGGCGAGCTCACCGAGCCCAAGCTGCCGCTCGTGCCGGGGCATCAGATCGTCGGCCACGTGAGGGGCGCCGGCCCCGGGGCGGGGCGGTTCGCGGAGGGCGACAGGGTCGGAGTGCCCTGGCTCGGCTGGACCGACGGCAGCTGCCGCTATTGCCGCTCGAGCCGGGAGAACCTGTGCGACAACGCCCGCTTCACCGGCTATGACCGCGACGGCGGCTACGCGACCATGGTCGCCGCCGACGAGCGCTTCTGCTTCTCGCTCCCGGAGGGCTTCCCGGACCTGCAGGCCGCGCCCCTGCTCTGCGCGGGCCTCATCGGCTACCGCTCGCTGCGCCTGGCCGGCGACGCCGAGCGCCTCGGCCTCTACGGCTTCGGGGCGTCCGCGCACATCATCATCCAGGTCGCCCGGCATCAGGGCCGGCGCGTGTTCGCGTTCACTCGCGGGGACGACGAGGCCGCCCAGGCGTTCGCCCGCGAGCTGGGCGCCGAGTGGGCGGGCGACTCGATGGGCCCGCCGCCCGAGGAGCTCGACGCGGCGATCATCTTCGCCCCCGTCGGCGCGCTCGTGCCGGCGGCGTTGCGCGCAGTGGCCAAGGGAGGGACCGTGGTCTGCGCCGGGATCCACATGAGCGACATCCCGTCGTTCCCCTACGACCTGCTCTGGGGCGAGCGCGTGCTGCGCTCGGTGGCCAACCTCACGCGGCTCGACGGCGAGGAGTTCCTGGCACTGGCCCCTCGGGTGCCGGTCCGGACGCAGGTCGAGACCTTCCCGCTCGAGCAGGCGAACGGAGCCCTCGACCACCTGCGCGCCGGCGAGATCCGCGGCGCCGCGGTGGTGGTCCCCTAGAGCGCGAGCCCGCGGGCCGGCACGGGCGACGACTGGACGATCGACGTAGTCGTCTGCCCGTAGGGGACGAAGCGGTCGATGACCTCCTCCATGTGCTCCACGTCTTGCAGGTGGAGCTTGAGGATGAAGCAGTCCTCCCCGGTGATGCGGCTGCACTCGACCACCTCGGGGGTCTTCTGGGCCAGCTCGGCCACCTTGCGCAGCTCGCGCGGGGCGGGCCGGATGCGGATCACCGCCGTCAGCTGGTAGCCGAGCGCCTTCGGGTTCAGCTCCGCCCGGTAGCCCGAGATCACCCCCTCCTCCTCGAGCCGGCCGAGCCGCTCGGCGACCGCGGGCGGCGACAGGTCCACCCTGCGGCCGAGCTCCGCCAGGCTCAAGCGCGCGTTTCCCTGGAGCTCGACGAGCAATTGACGGTTGATGCCGTCGATGTCCTTTCGATTCGTAGGCACTTCCCACAGAATACCTCCGCTAGGCCCTGTACGTCGCGCCTTTCGCCGGTCAGTCTTCGGTCCGATGATCGCCCAGGCACGCAAGGCCCCGCCGCCGCAGCTCTACTTCGTCGTCAGCGCCGTCTTCCACTACCTCGGCCCGGCCTTCGCCGTGCTCTTGTTTGCCCGGGTCGACGTGCTCGGCGTCGCCTGGCTCAGGATCGCGTCGGCGGCGCTCATCTTCGCGATCTGGCGCCGCCCCTGGCGGGTGGTGGGCGGCCGCGATCGCGACGCGCGCCGGCTCCTCCTCGGCTGGGGGACTGTCCTCGCCTTGATGAACTGCTGCTTCTACATGTCGATCGACCGGCTGCCGCTCGGGACCGTGGCCGCGATCGAGTTCCTGCCGGTGATCGCGCTCGCCGCCCTCGGCGCCCGCAGCCGCCGCAACGCGCTGGCGCTCGTCTTCGCGGTCGGCGGCGTCTACCTGCTGACCGACGTGCGGCTCGCCGGCGAGCCGCTGGGCGTGGCCTTCGCGTTCGCCAACGCCGTCCTCTTCGCCCTCTACATCGTGCTCGCGCACCGGGTGGCGCAGCACGACGGGCTGAGCGGCATCGACGGGCTGGGCGCGTCGATGCTGATCGCTGCGGTCGTCGTGACGCCGATCGCCGGCTGGGGCGCGGCGCCCGCCTTCCTCGAT
>JBJMLJ010000309.1:0-4962 GCA_045805365.1 Thermoleophilaceae bacterium | reverse complement strand
CGCCGGCGCCCTCGACGACATGGTCACCCAGGTGTCCGGCTACGCACGCGAAGCCGCCAACGGCCACGTGCCGGCGGGACTCCCTCCCAAAGTGGTGCGGCACCACGTCACGCTGCGCTACCTGCTCGACGTGCCGATGGGTGCGGTCTGGGTCGGAGGGCTCACGGGCTGCGCCGTCGCCGCCGCGAACCCGCGACTGAGGCGGGTCGCGCTCGTGCTGGCCGCCTGGATCCTCGTCATGTGGGGCCGGGTGAAGCTCTCGAGCTTCGAGTACGACCACTACTACTACCCGGCCGTGCCCGGTCTGGCGGGCGGCCTGGCCGTCGGAATCGGCGCCCTCTGGGGCGGCGACTGGCGCCGCCGGGTCGGCCTGGCCTGCCTCGTGCTCGCCGTGCCGGTCTGGTCGCAGGTCGTCGGTCCCCAGTGGAAGGCATTGGCAGTTCCGCCCTGGGACCGGTGGGGCACGGGGAGTCCCTACGCGGCGGCGTACGGAGTGGCCGCAGCCATCGACCGCGCGACACCTCCGGGAGCCCGCATCATGGTCGCCGGACACGCGGGCGAGGTCTATTGGCTCGCCGACCGGAGGGCGCCGACGCGACTGTGGAACTACTTCCGCGCGACCGAGCACGCCAAGTATCGGCGGGAGCGAGAAGCGGCGCTCCGCAGGAGCCCGCCGGCGGCCATCGCCGTCCTGCCGACGGACGTGGTGGATCCGGATCTCCGGCGCCTGATGGCGGTTCGCCGCTACCGGCTGATCTACGGCTCCGGCGGCGCCAGGGTCTGGGTTCGCGAGGGAACCTAGGCCGCCGGCCGAAGCCTGACCGTCTCGCAGCGCTCGTGCGCCTTGAAGCCCTCGGGGATCGGCAGCTCGCGGCGCCTGCCCTCGACATAGATCGTGCGGACCCGCCGCAGCAGCTCGGGCCGCGCGGCGGCCAGCAGGCGCGACTCCATGCCCTCGACGTCGACCTTGAGGACGTCGATCGCCTCCCACGCCGAGAGCGCCTCCTCGAGGACGGCGTCGACGTGCAGGCAGCGCACGCGGGTGGACGTTCCCGATTCGACGCCGAGGCCGCCGTAGCGGCCGCTCGGCGACAGGCCGAAGTCGGCCTCGCCGTCGAAGTCGGCCACGGCCGCCGCCTCCAGCTCGTAGCGGTCGTCGAGCCCGTCGAGGTTCTCGCGCAGCCGCTCGACGTTGCGCTCGTCCGGCTCGTAGAGCCTGCAGCGCACCCCGGGCCCGCGGCTGAGGAAGTAGAGCGCCGAGATGCCGATGTTCGAGCCGAGATCGACCACGCGCCGATCCTCCTCCGAGGCGGCGTAGTCGGCGCGGCAGAAGAGCTCGTTGAGGGTGAACATGTCGTGGTGCGACCAGAGCTTCGGCCGGACCGGGCCGGTCGGCGTGCGGACCGCGACGCGGGCGGGATAGGCGCCGCGGCCGAGGAAGTAGCGGCGCGCCGCGTCGCCCAGGTCCGGGTAGCGGGCCGGCATCGCGGCCAGCGCGCGGTAGTTGGCGGGGGCGGCGACGTTCCGGAGGACCATTCCCACCGGCCTCCCGCCGAGCACCTTCCTCATCCAGGTCCGGCGACGATGCCCTGGTAGACGTCCGCGATCTCGCTGAGAAAGCGGCCCACGCCGAACTCGCGCAGCTGCCGCTCGCGTGCCGCCTCGCCGAGCCTTGCGCGCCTGTCCGGTTCGCGCGCCAGGCCCTCGAGCGCGGTCGCGAGGGCGTTGACGTCGCCGGGCGGGACCACGATTCCCGCTTCCCCGACGGCCTCCGGGTTGCCCGGCCCGGCCGCGACGACGGGAACCAGAGCGCGGTTCATCGCCTCGAGCAGGGCGAGCGAGAGGCCCTCGCGCGTCGAGGGCAGTACGAAGACGTCCGCCGCCGACATCAGCCGGTCGAGGTCGTGCCGGAAGCCGAGCACCTGCACGCCCTCGCCGGCGGCGGCGGTGACCTCGGGCAGCAGCGAGCCGTCGCCCGCCACCAGGAGGACCAGGTCGGCGCCGTCGCGGCGCGCCTCGAGCGTCGCCCTCACCGCCGCCAGCGGATCCTTGCGCTGCTCGAGCTCGCCGGCGAAGAGCACGACGGTCTCCTCGCCGCGGATGCCCAGCTCCGCTCGTACGTTGTCGCGCGGATGGCCGTCGGCGCCCTCGGGCACGCCCGCCACGATCGTGCGCAGCCGTTCGCGCGAGGGGAGCCCGTCGAGCAGCGCGGCCAGCTCGTCGTGCTCCTTGCGGGACGAGCAGATCGTGGCCGAGGAGGCGCGCACGGCGCCCTTCAGCCCGCGGAGGACAAGGCGCCGGGCGGGGTCGCTCGTCCGCCGCAGCAGATGCAGCCCGTGCGTGGTCCAGACCATCGGCGTGTCGCCGAGCAGCCGCAGGGCGAGGATCGCGCTCGTGTCGCCGTGGATGTGCACGAGGTCCGCACCCCGGATCGCCCGAGCCACCCCCGGCCGGCGCGCGATGAGGGACGGCTGGGCGCGGAGCGGCTCCTTCCGCGCCGCCAGCTCGATGCGCGCGTGCTGGTAGCCGTCGAGCCCCTCGAGCACGTCGATGTAGGTCTCGGCGCCGCCGCCGGGGTGCGGAAGGATGTGGAGGATCCGGTGCAAGGTCACCCTCTCAGCGCCCGCTCCGCCACCTCGGCGATGCGCTGAGCCGGGGCGGGCTGCACGTAGCCTTCCAGGCCGCGCGGGTCGTAGCGAAGGTCACCGCTGACCGCAGCGCGCAGCGCGTCGAGCACGGCGTCCGGGTCCGCGGGGTCGACGGCCACGCCTGTGCCCGTCTCCTCGACGATCCGGGCGGCCTCGTTGGCGGCCGCGAGCGCCACGATCGGACGTCCCGCCGCCAGGTACTCGAAGACCTTGCCGGTGGCCTCGCCGGCGTGGCGAGACGTGACGAGCACGAGCACGTCCGCCTCGCGCTGGAGCCGCAGCGCGTCGGCGCGCGGCACATAGCCGACGCTCGAGACCACCCCGTCCAGCCGCTCCCGCGCGATCAGCCGGGTGTCGGTCTCGCTCAGCTCGCCGGCGACCACGAAGCGCAGGCGCTCCTGGAGCTCCGGCCGCTCGTCCAGCAACCGCCGGAGGCCGGTGAAGAGCGCGTCCGGGTCGCGGCCCCAGCCGCCGCTGAGCATGCCGGTGTGGACGAGGCGGATATGGCCGTTGCGCGCCGGCTCGGGAGGCGCGCCCGTCGGCTCGAGGTCCGGATCCCACGCGTTCGGGACGTGCTCGACCTGGATCGCGTGGCGGGCGCGGAGGTCGTCGGCGATCGGCCGGGTGGCGGCGGTCACCGCGTCGGCGCGGGTCAGCGCCCGCCGCTCGAGCGACGCGTTCAGCGACCGCTGGGCCGCGGTCGGGAAGTCGGGGAGGAAGCGCTCGAAGGTCCAGCCGTCGCGCAGGTCGGCGATCCAGGCGTTGCCGAAGCGGCGCTTGAGCGCCATCCCGACCAGGTGGGTGGACTCGTTCGGCGAGCTCGTGATCACGCAGTCCGCCGGACGCTGGCGCAGGCTTGACCAGGCGGCGCGCAGCGCCATCGGCGCCCAGCTCAGGAGGAAGGCGTCGGGCACCACGAACTTCGTCAGGACGCCCGGCAGCTCGGCGCCGCCGCCACCACCGGACCCGGGCCGCGCGAGCGGCTGCAGGCCGGCCAGCCGCCGCAGCCGCGCCGAGGCCATGAGGTCCAGGGTGCGGATCACGCCGCGTTCCTCGTCCGGGTCCGCCAGCGGGCCAAAGGCGCCGCTCGTGACCACGCGCACGTCGTGCCCCCCCCGCCGCAGGTACTTGACGATGCCGCCCCAGCGGTGCGCCCCCGACGAGGGCGTCGGCGGGTAGGGATGCACGAGGACGAGGAAGCTGCGAGCCCCGCCTTCCTGTGGCTCACCGGTCAAGCGCATCCTCGACTAGCCGTAGGACCACGTCCTTGTTGCGCTCCGCGTTGTGCGCCGCCGCCGCGCGATCGGCTCCGCGCTTGAGCTCGACCAGCCACGCCGGCGTAAGTGAGCGGATCGTATCGGCCAGATCGTCCACCTCGAAGCCGGGGGTCACGGCGCCGCACTCGTATTCGCGCACGATCGCGGCCATCTCCGGGGAGGGGCCGACGACCACGGCGAGCCGCGCCTGGAGGAAGTCGAAGAACTTGTTCGGCAGCGACAGCTCGAGGTTCGCGTGCCGCGGCGGGTAGAAGATCACGCCGGCGTCGTAGTCGTTGGCCACTCCCGCGAGCTCGGACACGGGGACCGGCTCGGGGAAGCGGACCCGGTCGCCCGCCGCCCGCCGCAGCCGCCCCAGGTAGTCCGGATTGGTCGGCAGCAGCATCAGGTCGAGCGTGACGCCCTCGAGGCCCTCGACCGCCTCGATCATCAGCTCGAGCCTCCGCTCGGGCTGGGCCCCGCCGTGGTGGAGAAGGCGGATCGGGTCGTGAACCGGGCTGGGCGAGAGGTCCGCGAGCGCCGCCGCGTTCGTCACCACCTGGCAGCGTATCCCGAACTGACGCTGGTAGCGCTCTGCGATCCCGGGGGCGACCGTGGTCATGGCGGCCACACGCGGCAGGTAGCGCCGCAGCAGCGCCTCGACCTGGGGCTTCATCAGGAGCGGCCACCAGCGCACGTGCTCGTACTGCGCCGGCGCCCACTCGTGGGCGTCGAAGAGGACGGGGGTGTCGCCCGCGAGCTCGCACGCCAGCGGCAGCGCCTCGATGTCGTTGGCGATCACGAGGTCGGCGCGGACGTCCGCCAGCCGATCGCGGGCGTTGGCGTTCAGCTGCACGCCCCAGTAGGCGGCGCGCCTCATGCGCATCACTAGCCGGGCGGCGGTGGCCGCGCGCCCAGCCTGGCGGCGGAGCCCCGAGCGCGGCGGCGGGCGCAGGTCCACGAACTCGACGTCCTCGCGACCGGGCGGGCCGAGGCCGGCCGCGACCACCTCGTGCCGGCTGCGCACGAAGCCGATCTGCCGCTCCAGGCGCGCATCG
>JBJMLJ010000308.1:0-6609 GCA_045805365.1 Thermoleophilaceae bacterium | reverse complement strand
TCATTGTGAACCCGGAAGGCATCGCCGCCGACCTCGGGGCTCACGTGGTTGACCTTGTAGAGCCAGTAGGCGTCGTTGGATCCGAAGAAGCCGCCGACGCTGCAGACGAAGAGCCCGAACGAGAACTCGTCGCTGATGTTGACCGGCCTCACACCCCTGTCCCAGCTCTGGGCGGCGATGAGCGCGCTCAGCGGCGTCGCGCCGACCACCGACGTGGTCTTGCCGGAGCCGTTGCACCCCGTGGTGTGGGCGGTCGGCGTGGAGACCGTGCGGGCGACCTCGCCGTAGCCGGGCGCCAGCGCGTGACCTCCGGCCTCGACATGGAGATTGACCGTGATGGCCCCGGCGGCAGCGGGAACGGCGAGAGCTCCGGCGAGCACGCAGGCAACCGCCATGGCCGCCCGGCGAGCGGAACGAACGACATCTCTGTACATGTCCACCCTTTCCTCGAGGGTCGTATCGGGCGGCCGGAGGCAGGTCTCCTGGCTTCGGGCTCCGCGCCGCGCCTTCCCAGTGAGCAGCGAGCTCACCAGTGGCATGTGCGGCGCTTCAGCGCCCGGTCACAGTGGCGGGACCGCGCCGGCTTCTCACCGGACTTCCCTGGACCACCGGCCGTTTTGCGTCGGCCAGCATACACCCGGCCCTCGCGGAACCGGCGCTACTCGCGGCGTCTGAGCGCGGCGGTGACGCCCGCCAGGAGCAGGGCCGCCGAGGCCGCGACCGCCACGCCGACCGCTACCGCCGCCGTGTGCGCCGAGGCGAAGCCGAGGACCTCGTCGCTCCGGCTCGACGCCACCACGAAGACCACCAGGGCGGCGACGATGCCGGCCGCCAGGGCGAGCGCGACCAGGCCGAGCTGTGTGGCGCGGTCGGTGAGGTTGGTGACCGCGGCGGTCGCACGGGTCCTGCCGATCTTCTGCGGCCAGCGCTCCTCCGCGGCCCGCAGCCCGGCCACCGCGACCAGCGTCCAGAAGGTGGCGAGGATGAAGCCGCCGACGACATCGCTCGGGTAGTGCCAGCCGAGGGTCACCACCGAGTAGCCGACCGCGAGGGCCAGCAGGGCTCCGAGCGCCGCGGCGATCGGCCGGGCGGCTCTCGGGGCGGCGAGCACGCCGCAGAGCGCAAGCGTCATGGCGGCCGTCGAGTGCCCGCTCGGGAACGCGGACGGGTCGACGTGAGTGCCGAAGACCAGGGCGTCGTCGCGGGGATAGGCAAGCAGGGCCTTGAGCGCCTGGCTCGAGATGCTCGTCACGCCCACGAGCCCGGCGATCGCCACCGCCTGCCGTATCCGCCCGCGCGCCGCCGAGATCGCCACCAGCGCCGCCGTGATCAGAATCACCCACCCGGGATCGCCCAGGTTCGCCAGATGGGCCGCGACCGTGCCCACGTGATGACCCTGCAGCTCGACAAAGCCGCTCAGCGCGCTCGCGTCGAGCCAGCGCACGCCGGCCGACGCGTATGCCAACACGAGAAGCACGCAAAACGCCCCCGCGCACGCGCCGGCCATCGCAAGCAGAGTGCGTGGATTACGGATGGCCACGACCTACCAAGCTATCGGCTGAACTAAGCCCTTCATGAAGCTTCAGCGCCCATACCCGCCGCTAGAATGGCCGACCCGAGCCGCCATCGTCTAGGGGACTAGGACGCCGCCCTCTCACGGCGGAAACCGGGGTTCGAATCCCCGTGGCGGTATGGCTCGAAGCCCGCTCCCGGAGCGGGTTTCGGCGTTCTGGAGGGGCGCTGGCCGAAAGGCTGGCTGAAAGTCGGCGCCGGCTACGAGTCGCGGAGCTGGATCAGGCTTCGATCGAGCTGCTGCGGCGCGGACTTCACGACCTCCCCCGTGCCGAGCACCGCGAAGCCGACGAAGCCGGGCGACAGGTCGAAGGCGAGGGCCTCGACGCGCCAAGAGTGGCGGATGCTCTTGGCCGCCGGGAGCGCCTTGTCGTTCGGCTCTATGTAGTCGAACGTCCGCCGGTCGTCGAGGAGCTGGAGGCCGAGCTGGTCGACGTACTGCGCGACCTCACCGCGGTTCGTCGCGACGACCGTCAGCTCGTACTCCCACCTCTCCTCGGTCTCCCCGGGCTGGTCGTAGTCCTCGGTCTTGAGCACCCGCAGCCCGGGCTCGATCGAGTGCTGCACGTCCACCAGGACGGCGGTGCGGCGCCCGTGGCGCCATGTGTAGACCTGCCAGCCAACGCTCGCGCTGCTGACGACCGCGGCGTATGCGGCGAGCGGGTCGACGCTCACGATCGCCTCGCGCGGGACAACCGCTGCCGGCACCGCGCCGAGCACCGCCGAGCGTGCGCGCGCTTGGCGTAGAACGGACGCCCGCACACCTCACAAACCGTGTAGGTGCGGAGCTGCCAGCCGACGCGCTCGCTGGCCGCGTCGAGGCGATCGACCGGATAGGTGCTGCGGTGGGCCGCGTACTCAGACTCCGGTCGCGGTGAGGCGTGACACCTTGGACACTTCTTCGCGCGGCGCTTGCCCGACTCGAACACGAGCGCGCAGTCGGCGCAGACGTTGAGCCGCGCGGGCGGCGGCAGGCCGCCCTCGATGAGTGCCCGGTAGATGTCGAGCGGCCCGGGCTCGGGGCGCCATACGACCGCCACGCCCGGCGGCGGCGCCGTGCTCGTCAGCCGCTGTCCGAGCTGGCGCCGCAGGCCGGCTGCGAGCAACCGATCGAGTGCCTGCCTGGCGGTGGCGCCGGCGGCGTCGCGGCGGTCGACGGGGAGCCGCCCCTGCGCTTGGAGCACCGCGAGTGCGACCGCCGCCCGCTCGATCGCGTCGAGCTGCTCGGAGCCAGCCAGGGTCGGCTCTGGGTGGCCGGTCAGCCATCGCGCCACGGCGGGGCGAAACGCTTTCGCCGGAGATTGCTGGGGTGGCCGTCTCACTTGCAAACGCAATGAAGCCACCGGCACCGGACGCCATACCGCTGCTCTGCCAGCGGCTCGGCCTCGGCCTGACGCGCGAGGAAGTCGCCCAGCGCGTCGGGCTCGATCCGGTGACGGTGTGGCGGGCCAAGACCGGCCGGGCCGCCCCGCGGCGCTCGACGCGCCTTCTCCTCGCGGCGGCGCTGCGGTGCGACCCGGCCGCCCTGTTCCCCGACGCCCACGGCAAGGATGCCGAGTGAGCACCAGGGCGGCGGCCTCGCCGAGCCGGGCCGCCGGACCGTCCCGATCGTGCCGCGGCTCCGCCGGCTGCTCGCCGAGCACAAGCTGCCGACAGGCCGCAGAAGCCGACCTCGTGTTCGGCCGCAGCGCCCGCGACCCGTTCATCCCCTCGACCGTGAGCGGCGAGCGCTCGCCGCGTGGGAGGCGGCCGAGCTGCGCCCGATCGGCCTGCACGAGTGCCGGCATACCGCGGCCTCGCTGTTGATCGACGCAGGCGTCAACGACAAGGCGCTCTGCTCGATCATGGGGCACGCCTCGGTGACCATCACCAAGGACCGCTACGGCCACCTGATGCCGGATGGCGTGGCGGAGGCGGGCGAGCTGCTCGCCGCTCGGCTAGAGCGAGGCTAGGCCCGACCCTGAGTGCCGTCGCCCCTCCTCCGTCTACGTCAGTCGAGACCGAGAGCCGAATTGACCAGTCGGTTGATTAGCGGCTGCTTCTGCCGGCGCGGCCGTTTCCGAATGTAGACCGTCTCAACGAGGCGTTCGGGAATCGCGACGACCCGGTCTTTCCGCCCGAGGTAGACGCCTTCGGAGCGGATTCCAATCAGGAAACCGCGCTGCTCGCCCTTGGTCGTCACAACCCGCGCCGGGTCGAGCCGAGGCGGTTCGTCGGCCTGCTGCAGTAGCAGAAGCGCGGCCACGGCTAGGACTGCCGCGACTCCCGTTTTCAACGAGGGGAACGACGGCCGCTCCTGCTCCGGCTTCCAGATTTCTGCGACCACCACGACGTAAATGAGACCTAGGGTTAGAACGATCCAGGTGAGCACCCCCACGACCGTGGGTTCCGTTACAAGGACCCCGCCGACAACCCACACGGCGGCAATAGCCACCAGCGCGTTCCGCGGCTGCAGCTGCCGGCGGTTCTCTCGACGGACGGGTGGACGGGCCCGCAGCACCCGATATGCGACCCAGACCGCGAGCCCCGTGAACCCAATTGGCAGGACGAACGCCTGGAGCCCCACGGTTAGCAACTCCTCCCTAGGAAGAAGCGATACGGCGCGCCCCGCCGGAACATGCGCCTGCGAAAAGCGAATCGCCATGACCACCCCGCCCAGGAAATAGATGACGACAACCACCCCGGCGATGCTCGCCAAGACCGCTGCGAGCGAGTGGAACAGCCTTTCTCGCTCGGTCGCCCGAGCGCCGCCTGCCATTAAGCCCCATTCTGTCGTGCGGGCCCGCGCGGCGGCTGAAAGCTGGCTGAAAGTCGGCACCGGGGCGGAGCGTTCCCGAGCGTGCTCAGGAGATTCCCGTTCCCGCTCCATGCCGCCGATCGGCTCTGGAGTGTGACTGAGGTCGCCTTTCGAATCCCCGTGGCGGTACCTCACGAAGCCCGCTCCTGAAGCGGGTTTCGGTTTCTCCAGGCGACGTGGACATCGCACCGGACCACGGAGGCGGCCTTTTCCAGCCCCGCGCGAGGAAGCGCCCCGCGAATCGGTTGGGCTCCCGGTTGCGGCCGGCCGCCGCACACAGGTACGGTAGGTGCGGGCCCCCGGAAGGAGCCGATGGAGACTCGCGAGAAGAGCGCGCGTGCTCCCGCCGCCGGCGATGGGCGAGAGCTCGACTGGCGCGAGCTCGGTCGCCGCGTCAGGCTGATGCGGCAGGCCGAGCTGCTGCGCGGTGTTCCCCGGGAGCTTCTGACGATCATCGCTCCGCTGCTCCGCCGCGCGAGCGCCCGGCATGGTGAGCTGATCTACCGCGAGGGCGAGCCCGCGGACCGCTTCTTCCTCGTCGAGTCGGGCACGGTCACCCGATTCCAGGGCGACGACAGCGACGCCTGGAGTGAGCAGCTGGGGCCTGGCGCCTCGTGTGGCGACGCCGTGCTCTGGGCCGGGGGCACCTACCGGGCGAGCGCCCGCGCTGACAGCGAAACGGTCCTCTGGGAGGTCCACGCGGGCGACCTCGAAGAGCTGCGGCGGGCGAGTGAGCCGCTCGACAGTGCGTTGCGCGCTCTGCGCCCCGGCGTCGAAGCGCCGGCCGAGCTGGAGCGTGGGCGCGGCGTCCGCGTGGACGCGCGTGGCCTGTCGAAGCACGTGGGGGACGGCCGCCAGGTGCTGCACGACGTCAGCCTCTCGATCGAGCCCGGCCGGCTGGTGGCGATCGTCGGCGGGAGCGGCGCCGGCAAGTCCACCCTGCTCGACGCTCTGGCAGGCGTGCGCCCGGCAGATCAGGGCACCGTGCTCTACGACGGGCAAGATCCCAACCTGGACCTCGCCGCCTGGCGCTCCTCGCTCGGCTATGTGCCGCAGGACGACATCATCCACATCGAGCTGCGGGTCGCCGCCACGCTCCGCTACGCGGCCATGCTGAGGCTGCCCGCCGCGGCCACGGAAGCGGACCGCGAGCAGGCCGTCTCGGAGGCGCTCGATGCGCTCGACCTGCGCGAGCGGGCCGACGTGCGCGTGGCCGCCCTCTCCGGCGGGCAGCGTAAACGCGTCAGCATCGGGGTCGAGCTGCTGACGGGCCCGCGGCTGTTCTTCCTCGACGAGCCGACCTCGGGACTCGATCCGGCCACCTCGGCGGAGCTGCTGCGCCTGCTCCGCCGCCTGGCCGACTCGGGTCGCACGATCGTCCTCACCACGCATGCCATGCAGGACATCGACATCTGCGACGAGGTAATCGTGCTGGCGCGCGACGGGCACCTCACCTTCGCCGGATCGACGCAGCAGGCGAGAGAGCACTTCCAGGTTGCGACCCCGGAGGAGATCTACGAGCGACTCGCCGGCGAGGCTACGCCGGCCGAATGGGCACACCGCTTTCGCCCCGTGCCGGTGGCCGCGGCGAGCGTGGGCACAACTGCCGCCGGCCCTCCCTTCGCCGACCGCATCGGCGCCTTCAGGCAGTGGGTGGTGCTCACGCGCCGGAACGCGGAGATCCTGGTCCGCAACAAGCTGACGCTGGCGATCCTGCTCGGATCACCGCTGCTGATCGTCGCGATGTTCGTGATCCTGTTCCAGCCGGGGGCCTTCGCCTTCTCGGACCCGAGCCCGAACGCGATGATCATGATCGTCTACTGGGTCGCCTTCGGCGGCTTCTTCTTCGGGCTCACTTACGGGCTGCTCCAGATCTGCACGGAGCTGCCGATCCTCCGCCGCGAACGGCTCATCGGACTCCGCGCCGGTCCCTATGTCCTGTCGAAGTTCGCGGTGCTATTGCCGGTGCTCGTGGGGATGTCGGTGGTCATGCTTGGCGTGCTGCGGCTGTTCGACCGCCTGCCCGACGCCGGGGCCACCACCTATGCGGCGCTGCTGCTGACGCTGGTCCTAGACGCCGTCGCCGCGCTCGCGCTCGGCCTGCTCACCTCGTCCGCGGTCAACGGTCCGGCACAGGCCACGATCGCGTTGCCGATGCTCTGCTTTCCGCAGGTGCTGTTCTCGGGCGCCATCCTCCCCGTGCCGATCATGGCGAGCGCGGGCAAGGTCATCAGCTACGG
>JBJMLJ010000307.1:0-3693 GCA_045805365.1 Thermoleophilaceae bacterium | reverse complement strand
GCCATGAACTCGCGCTCGACCGGATCGCCGGTTTGAGCGTCGACGGACGGGACAAAGGTGTCGCAGAGGGCGGCGAGGTTCTCCCGCTGCAAGTCCGTCAACACGCTGGCGGCTACCGCCACGCGCTGATACTAACCCCGCCGAGAGGAGCAGCCGTGCCGGAAAGAAACGAATACGCCCCCGGAACGCCCAGCTGGGTCGACCTGGCCGCGCCTGACCTCGACGTCGCCAAGTCCTTCTACGGCGGCCTGTTCGGCTGGGACACGGAGGAGGCGGGACCGCAGGACGAGGTCGGCGATTACGCGTTCTTCCTGCTGAACGGGAAGCGCGTCTGCGCCTTCGGCTCCCCAAGTGAGGGCGAGCCGCCGAGCTGGCGCACGTACGTCGCGGTCGCCGACGTCGACGAGACGGCCGACAAGGTGAAGGACGCCGGAGGCGAGATCCTCTTCGGCCCCGCCGACATCATGGACGCGGGCCGGATGGTGACGTTCAAGGACACCGAGGGCGCGATCGTCGGCGCCTGGCAGCCGGGCGAGCACCAGGGCGCGCAGCTGGTGAACGAGCCGGGGGCGATCTCCTGGAACGAGCTGGCGACGGGCGACCCGGACGCCGCCAAGTCGTTCTACACGGAGGTCTTCGGCTGGGAAACCGAGGATCGCGACCTGGGCGAGATCCCGTACATCACCCTGAAGGTCGACGACCGGCCGGTCGGCGGCATGCTGCCGCTCACCGACAAGGCGCCGGAGGGAACCTCTCCCCACTGGCTGCCGTACTTCGCGGTCGAGGACTTCGACGCCGCGATCGAGAAGGCGGGCGAGCTGGACGGCGAGGTGGTGGCGCCGAAGGCCGACACGCCGGCTGGTCCCTTCGCGGTTCTGAAGGACCCGAGCGGCGCCGCCTTCGCGGTGATCGACCCGTCCCAGGCCGCGCAGGAGTCCGCCGAAGCGGACCAGTCCGAGGAGGAGGACGAGGCCAAGGAGTCGGACGAGGCCGAGGAGTCCGAGGAGAAGGAAGAGTCGTCCGAATGACCGAGGAGCGCGAGCGTCCGGACCTCGATCAGGTGCGCGAGACCATGAGGGAGGAACGCGAGGAGATCGAGGACGCGACCCCGGAGGAGGACGAGGAGTCCGAGGAGGACTAGAGCTCCGCCACGAAGTCGCGCGCCTCTTCGAACCCGGCTCCCGTCAGCTCCCGGTACTTCTTGACGGCTCCCATGCGGTCGCCGGCCTGGGCGAGCGCGACCACCTCGGGCGGCGCCCCGGCGGCGGGGTGGTCGTAGGGGACGCCGAGCTTCTCCGACAGGAGCGCCAGCTGCCGCTCGATCCGCTGGAAGCGCTGGAAGAAGTCGTCGATGTACTGGGTGACCTGGGCTTCGCTGTAGACGGCGGGCACCGAAGGGACCCTAGCGGCGCAGAGCCCTCACAACGATCACGATCACGGCGATCACGAGTCCCAGCGCGCCTACCTGGACCGCGATCGTCACTCCGGGGCTCGAATCCTCGGTCGCGCGGTGCAGCGTTCCGAACAGGATCGAGCCCCCGAAGAACAGCACCAGGGTCCAGAGCACGGTGTTCCGGTCCACGGGGCGAGTCTCGCGCACGGATAGCATCCCGCGCCGCGTGAACCTGGACCTCACCGACGAGCAGCAGAACATCCGCCGCCTCGTGCGCGACTTCGCCGAGGGCGAGGTCAAGCCGGTTGCGGAGGAGCTCGACCGCGAGAAGCGCTTCCCCTACGAGATCGTCGAGAAGCTCGGCGAGCTGGGGCTGATGGGGGTTCCCTACCCGGAGGAGTACGGCGGCGGCGGGGCCGACACGCTCGCCTACACGATCGCGATCGAGGAGCTCGCGCGGATCGACTCGAGCGTGGCCATCACGGTCGCGGCCCACACCTCCCTCGGCACCTGGCCGATCTTCACGTTCGGCTCCGAGGAGCAGCGCTCGGAGTGGCTGCCGCAGCTCTGCTCGGGGAAGAAGCTCGCCGCCTTCGGGCTTACCGAGCCGGAGGCGGGCTCTGACGCCGGCAACACCAAGACGACCGCCCGGGCCGACAACGGCGAGTGGGTCATCGACGGCTCCAAGCAGTTCATCACGAACGCCGGCACCGACATCTCGGGCTGCGTCACGATCACCGCCGTCACCGGGAAGGAGGAGATCTCGAACATCCTCGTCCCGAACGGGACACCCGGCTACACGGTCGAGCCCGGCTACCGCAAGATGGGCTGGAACGCGTCCGACACCCGGCCGCTCGCCTTCGACGACTGCCGCGTGCCGGAGGATCACCTCGTCGGCCGCCGCGGCGACGGTTTCAAGCAGTTCCTTCAGACCCTCGCCGGGGGGCGGATCAGCGTCTCGGCGATGGGCGTGGGGCTGGCCCAGGGGGCGCTGGACGAGGCGCTCGCCTACGCCAAGGAGCGGCGCACGTTCGGCAAGCCGATCTCACAGCACCAGGCCATCCAGATGAAGCTGGCCGACCTGTCGGCGGAGATCGAGGCGGCCCGGCTGCTCACCTACAAGGCCGCGCTGGAGAAGGACGCCGGCCGCGACTTCGACCTCAGCGCCGCCCAGGCCAAGCTCAAGACCGGCCGCCTGGCGGTCAAGGCGTCCGAGGAGGCCGTCCAGATCCACGGCGGCTACGGCTACATCGAGGAGTACCCGGTCTGCCGCTTCTACCGCGACGCCAAGATCCTGACCATCGGCGAGGGCACCGACGAGGTGCAGCAGATGATCATCGCGCGCCGGCTGGGCGCCTGACCCGCGCCGCCTCCAACTCGACCTCGATCTCCACGCTGTCCCCGTCTCGCGCGACCACGCGCAGGTCGCCGAGCTTCTCGAACAGGTGGAGCATGTCGCGGCTCCCGGAGAGCATCCAGGCCCGGAAGCGGTGGATCCCCTCCCCGTGGGCGCGGGCCGCCAGCCGCGCGAGCAGCAGCCCGCCGAGGCCGCGGCCCTGCCAGGCGTCGACGATCGCCACGGCCGCCTCCGCCGCGTCGCCCGCGCCCAGCCGGATGTAGCGCGCGACGCCCACGCCCGCACCGCATTCGACGTCGAGGCCCACGAGCGCCTCGTGGTCGTGGTGGTCGACCTCGCTGAAGAAGGCAAGCTCCTGGTCACTGAGGCGCTTCTTCATGCCCATGAAGCGGCGGTAGCGCGAGTCCTCGCCGAAGCGCTCGAAGCCCTCGACGAAGAGCGGCTTGTCCTCGGGCCGGACCGGCCGGACGATCACCCTGCTGCCGTCGCGAAGGGTGACTTCGCTCATGACCTCTCCGTACCCTCCGCGCGGTGAGAAGGACCGTCTTCCTCTTCCTGGTCCTGTTCGGCGCCTACGCGGCGACGCTCGGCCTCCACGCCTTCCGTGGGTCGGACTACGGCGGCGACGAGCCGCACTACCTGCTCGCCGCGAGGTCGCTGGTGGACGACGGCGACGTCGACGTCCGCGACGACTACCGCTCCCAGGGCTACTCGGCCTTCTACCCCTATCCGCTGGACCGGCAGGGGAAGATCCACAACGGGCGGCTGAACGAGCCGCACGGCGTCGGCTTCCCGCTGTTGATCGCGCCCGCCTACGCCTTGGGCGGCGCCCGCGGGGTCGAGCTGTTCCTCGCGCTGATCGCCGCCCTCGCAGTCACGCTCGCCTACCGGCTGGCCCTGCGGGTGGTGCCCGACCCATGGGCGATCGCGGCCGCGGCCGCGG
>JBJMLJ010000306.1:0-5560 GCA_045805365.1 Thermoleophilaceae bacterium | reverse complement strand
CCCGAACCTGACGATCCCGGGGATACGTGGCTTCGCGATGTCGTTCGACGGCCGCTATGTCTTCTATCGGGACGGCGAGCCCGGAACCGACTACAAGCTTCACCTGTTCGACCGCGCGACAAGCGCCGAGGTCTCGCTTCCCGGCATTGACGTCTACACCGGCGCAGATAAACCGATCGACCTGTCCGTGAGCAACACGGGCCTGCTCGCCTTCGACGACAACGGGAACGGCCCCGCCGTCGTCTACGACAGCCGGCCGAGGAGCTTCGTCGAGACCGGGCTCGGTGCGGGGAACGGGCACCGCCAGAGCCACCTCAGCGGTGACGGCAAGTTCCTCGCGACCACCTGCGTCACCGGCTCGATGAACTGCGTGGTCGAGAGCGGCGGCAGCGATGCCGACGCCTTCGTCCAAAACCTCACCACGAAGGTGGACACCGGGTTCCCCGACGACCTGAACGGGGCCGACAAGAGCGAGGAGCATCCCTGCATCAACGGCGACGGGTCGGTCGTCGGCGTGGATATCGGTAACCCGGTCCAGCGGGACCTGTTCTTCTACGACCGAGCCCGATCGATGGAGGTCTCGTTTAGCGGTCTCAACGACCCGGTAGTGGACGACGTCAGATGCGTGCTCGACGCGGCCGGCGACTACATCGGACTGGATGACAATGTGGGGAACTTCAAGGTTTACGAGCGCGCGAGCTCCTCGTTCCTCGATCTCTCCGGCGTCCCGATCACGACGCCGACTTGGTTCACCGCCCCATATTCGCCCCCGAAGCCTCCGGCCAAGAAACCGCCCGCTGGCGGCCCGCCCGCGGGCGGGCCGGGAACCTTCGGCACCCGCACGCGCGTGACGCTCAAGCTCGCCGCCAAGCGGATCCCGGCCAGGGGCCCGCTCAAGGTCCGCGTCGCGAACGCCAACGGCTTCGAGGTCACAGGCAAGCTCTCTGGCCAGACGGTGAACAGCGTCTCGGTCTCGCGCAAGCGGCGGGTCAAGCTCAGGGCCAAGTCCTTCCGCGTCGCCCCCCACGCGCGCAAGACCGTCAAGCTCAAGCTGCCAAAGGCGCTGCGTCGCCTCCTCAAGCGAAAGCACAAGCTCAAGCTGCGTCTCACCGCGAAGCTGAAGGACCCGGCTGGTGACACCCGCACGGTGAAGAAGCGGGTTACCCCGAAGCTGAAGAAGAAGCGGCGGCGCTGAGCGGCGCTCGCTCGTTGTCGCTCCGGCGCGCCAAGCATCGCGACTCACGCAACCGGCATCGACAGGGGGCCACACCCAGAAGCCCTGGCAATAGGCACGACCGCTTAGGCCACAAAGCACTAGCCCGCCCCTGACACGCGCGTCGGTCGACGCCCGGGTCGCCGCCTAACACTCAGGCCGCTACGCGATATTCCTGACGGATCCGAGCGTCGCTCCTAGGGGCATATCGGGCCGCCGACTGGACACCCGCGCAGAATTCGCTCTGAGCAGGGAAATCGGGTGGCCAGGGATGCAGCCGATGGCGGGCCGCGCGACTGCTTTTGGCCCGAAGCAGTCGCGTCGCAGATCATCCATGGGTGATGGCTTCGCGGCGGGCGATCACGAGCAACGTCGGTGAGCTTCGCAGCCAGAGGAGGGATCGCGGCGAGTGTCGGATTGGCACCGGTGCTGGGAGAGACGCATCAGGCATTGCCGCTAGCCCACAATTGCTCGGACCCCTGCCGGAGCGCTGCCATTGAGGCGCGTTGCCCGGCCCGTTCCGCCAGGAGTGTCGCGAGGTGGGGAGTCGCCCCGAGCACGAACATTCCGGCGAGAGCGATGCACAGAAGGGGATATCCGCCGGCGGCCAGGGCGACGCCGCCGGCACCCGCTCCCAGCAGGTAACCGAGCTGACCCGTCGAAGCTCTCATGCCCATTACCGCGAGTCTGCGCTCGGGGGTGACGTAGAGCGCGAACGTGCTGCCGGCGACGGTTCGGGTGCTTGCGATGAGCACAAGCAAGGTGAAGATCAGGGCGCTGATGACAAGCCCCGGCCGCACGGTGCCGAAGAGGACTGTGACCGCGGCCGCCCCGAGTCCGAGCACGACCAGCAGCTCGCGTGAGGAGCTCGCAAGCCAGCGGCGAACGAGGAAGTTGCCGGGGAAGGCCGCGATCGCGGCCGCGCCCAGGACCAGGCCAACCGTGCCCGGAGCTGCCCCGTAAGACTCGACCAGAAGCGCGCCCGCGTAGACGAGCGTCCCGGCCCAGGCCGCGTAGCCGAGCAGCTCGCCGACGGCCCAGCCGGCGAGCTTCGCGTCCCACCGCAGCGGGTAGGCGCGCGGCGCGGGCGCGCCGGCGGGCTGCTCGGGAGCCCGGGAGCCGACCGCGACTAGCCCGGCCACGCCGGCCGCGAGCGGCACGCCGAGCCAGGCGTAGCGCCAGCCGAGATCGGCACTCATCCCAATCAGGGGCATACCGGCGACCCAGGCCGCCGGTTGCCCCAGCGAGGCCCATGCCAGCGTCGCGGCGCGGCGCTCCGGCGCCGCCCAGACGGCCGCGGCGGCCAGCCCGCCGGCGACGAGGAGTCCCGTGGCGGCGCCGACCGCCACCTGGCCCGCGGCGAGCGCGGTCAAGCTCGGGGCCGCCGCGCTGGCACCGGAGCCGAGCAGCAGCAGGCCGTTGCCGGCGAGCAGAAGCCGGCGCAGCCCGATCCGCCTGCCGACGAGGACAACCGCGACCGCGGCGATGCCGCCGACCAGACCGGCCAGCGTCCGCAGCTGTCCGGCGGCGGCCGTCGAGACGCCGAACTCGCGGGCCACGCTCGGCAGGATCGGGCCCAGCGTCAGCAGGCCCGCCTGCGCCGCGAACAGGCAGATGAAGGCGGCGTTGCCAGTCGATATCGGCGGGCGCGTGCGACCGCGAGGAAGACGGCGGCGACGACGATGGTCCTGGGGGGGCTGCCCCCGGTATGTCGAGTCCATTCGAGCCTCCTTCGTGAGCATGCGCCAAAGCTAGGCTCGACAGGGCGCCTCGACATCGGCGCCACCACTCAACTTGGCGGCTGCGTGGTGGCGGGATACACGTATCGCCTAATCGCGGACTGGCGGATCGCGCGAGCGCGAGAAACGCGCGGCCGCGGCGGCGCGGGCTGCCTTCCCCGAGACGCGCAGCTTCGCGTAGATGTTGGAGAGGTGGCGCTCGACGGTCCTGACGCTCAGGTACAGGCGCGCAGCGATCTCCTCGTTGGTGCGACCCTCGGCGACAAGCGCCAGCACCTCGAGCTCGCGGCTGCTGAGCTCGGGGAGCTCGTCCGGCAGCGAGACCTCGGTGGGACCGAGGAAGGCGCGCAGCTCGGCGCGGAACTGCGCCCACGCCGGTTCGTCGGCCAGCAGGATGTGGTTGCGGCTCTCGAGCGCGACGAAGCGCGCTTCCGGGATCAGCGTGGCCAGCAGGCGTCCCTCGGAGAAGGGCACGAGCGCGTCATCCCGCGCGTGCAGCACCAGAGCTGGGGACGCCACCACGGTCGCCTCGTTGGTGACGTCGTCCCGGTCGCGGGCCTGCCGAATGCGGACCGCGGTCTCCGGCTCGGCCGTCACACGCTGCAGCTGGTCGAACCACTCCATCTGTTCGCTGCTGGCGTCGGGGATGAACAGCGTGGTGAACAGGCGGCGAAAGGCCGGCTGGTCCTGGCCCCAGCCCATCCGGATGAGCGAGATCATCAGCTCGGCCTGCTCGCCCGCCGACGGCGAGGGATCGCGCCGGAGCCTGCCCCGCGGGGATGTCGCGAACAGGATCAGACGATCGACCCGCTCCGGGTGGCGCGCGGTGTAGGCGATTGCGAGCGGGCCGCCCTGCGATATCCCGAGCAAGGCGACGCGCTCGAGTCCGGCGGCGTCAATGACGGCCTCGAGATCGGCAAGCCGCGCGTCGAGCGACACATCTTCGATCTCCCTGTCCGAGAGGCCACACCCCCGCTCGTCGTATCGGAGCACCAGGTGGCCCTCCGCCAGCTCCTCGAGCCAATGCCGCCAGACCGGGCTCTCCCAGTCGAACTCCAGATGGGTCAGCCACGTCGCTGTCCTAACGAGCGGGGGGCCCTTCCCGTGGATCGCGTAGGCGATGCGGGCGCCGTCAGGCGCGGTGCAGAATCGGACTTCCTGTCTCAAGCCGCTTCACGCCAACTCGGCGGAGGAGCCCACGCCCAAGTGAACGTCATGGGCGTCAGTATCCCCCACGGCGGGAGGGGCGTCGATCACTCGGCAAAGGCCGCAGGGGGGGGCCGCGGCGGTGCTATCGAGATCGGCCGCGAGGGATAACGTTGAGGGCGACGTGCAAAGCGACTGCTTCGGCCACAAAGCAGTCGCCTACTTCCGCCGCCCCGCGCCATCTGTGACAGCGAGGAGAGAAAGATCGCCCAGATGCTCAGGCTGCTACTCGGTATTCCTGACTGATTCGAGCGTCGCTCGAAGGGACATATCGGGCCCCCGCTACTGCCCGAAGCCCCCGCAAATGCGGGGGTTTCGGCTATCAAGCAGAGGTTCCCGGTCCGCCGGCTTCGCTCCAAACTCGCTCCATTTTCTCGGCGGGTTTGCGCTGTCTACTGCCTCAGGGCCATTGGGCTGAGCAACCGACCGTCGAGGCTCTGGTTGTGGTCCAGGCGGTCGCGGGTTCGAGTGTTCGAGTCCCGTCGCTCACCCTCAGAAAGCGCCGCTAAAGCGGCGTTTTCGGATTGAAGGCGGGTCGGCCCAGTGCTCCGTGCGTTTCCCTCTGGTTGAGCGGCCTGACTGCCCCTCTGAGTTGTCCTCGGTTCGCTCGATTCTGTCCCCGAATGTACGTCGATGGCTTCGCCGAGTTGCGCCTAGATCGGATGCGGTTCGTCCACCGCGACGGCGTTCGAACGCCCCCGGCAGGCACGTTTGTGAGTCATTCGGCAGCCTTGCGCAGGAGCGCCGAGACGCGCTGCCGCGTGACACCGAAGCGCTTGGCAATCTGCTCCATCGTCAAGCCCTCGGCGTAGAGAGCCTCCGCCTCCGCTCGGCGCACATTGCCTCCGGAGCTGTCGAGCGCAGCCGAGCTCTCGGTGAGCAGCTGGACGATGAGCGGCCCGTCCTTGGTGGAGACGATCTCGGCGTACGGCTCCCCCTTCGCGCGTAAGCGCCGGAGCCGGGCGATCCGTTTCTTGATCAGGCTCGCACGCCGGCCGTTGTCGGCAAGGACTTTCTCAAGCGCCGTTAGAGCTTTAAGGAATTCGTCTTCAGCCATGCACTCGTTCCAGCCACGATGATTAAAAGCCCGCTCGGATGGCAATACCTATTGCGGCAATAGCTATTGCGGCAATGCCTATTGCGTCATTTTACCGGCCGCCGCATTACAGATGATCGGAGACGGAATTCCATGACGACTGGGACCCAGCCCAGCGAATCAAGCCACGCCGGCCCATCGGACCTCGATCGATCTCGCCGACGAAACGAGGACGAGCGACTCCTGCGCCGCTACAGCCGCCACGGGGACCTGCGCGCTCGCGAGGAGTTGATCCAGCGTTTCCTGCCGCTGGCGCGGAAGCTGGCGGGGCGCTACGTCCACGCGGGCGAGCCCTACGATGACCTG
>JBJMLJ010000305.1:0-4113 GCA_045805365.1 Thermoleophilaceae bacterium | reverse complement strand
GCAGTGGATCCGCCACGAGGCCTCCCTGGAGGACGGCCGCACGGTCACTCCCGACCTCGTCCGCGAGCTGGAGACGGCCGAGCTCGAGAAGATCCGCGACGAGATCGGCGACGACGACTGGTTCTACTCCGAGGGCCGCCCCGACCTCTCGCGCGAGCTGTTCGAGAGCGTCGCCCTCAGCGACGAGTTCGTGGAGTTCCTGACGCTGCCGGCATACGAGCGGCTCGAGGACTAGCCGCAGCCAACGTCGGCGATCTCACGCGGCGCTCGCCTCGAGCGTCTTAGGCCGCTTCGGCCTCGCGCTCGCGGTCGCGTAGCGCGCGCATTGCCTCGCGGCGCTGGTCGCGGCTCGTGCGCTCCAGGATCAGCACGCCGTCGAGGTGGTCCATCTCGTGCTGGATCACGCGGGCCTCGAGGCCCGATGCCTCGACAACGCGCTCGTCGCCCTCCTCGTCGCGTGCGCGTACGCGCACGTGGACGGGGCGCTCGACGTCGACCTGGATGCCCGGTATGGAGAGGCAGCCTTCCTCGAGGGTCTCGCTGTCTTCGCTGCGCCAGTCGATCTGGGGGTTCGCCAGCGCGATGACCGGGGCGTCGGGCCCTACGCGGTAGACCAGCAGCCGCTGCGACACGCCGAGCTGCGGGGCGGCCAAGCCGACCCCGAGGGCGTCGTTCATGATTCCGGCCATTCGCTGGACCTGGCTGTGGAGGCGGTCGTCGAAGCGGTCGACGGGCGTCGCGCTCGACTTGAGCACGGGGTCGCCGAGCTTGCGGATGAAGGACATCGCGGCGGCCCGGCGCGCCTCGACCTCGGGGTCGAGCTGCGGGCGCTCCTCGTTCTCCTCTTCTTCGGCGGGCCCTTCGGGCTCGACCGGCTCGAGCTCGTGCTCCTCGGCCATCGCCGATCGAGTCTACTGGGGGTCGACGTCCACGGCGAAGCTGGCGCCGCGCAGCGAGCGGTCGGCGGCGGCTGCCTCGACCGCCGCCCGAACGGCCGCGATCGCCGGCCCCCGATCGCGGGATTTGACGACGAGCTGCGACCTGTGCCGGCCCTGGCGACGGAACAGCGGCGCGGGCCCCAGCACGGACACGCCGGTCGTCGCGATCCGCTCGCGCACGGCCTCGGCGGCACGCTCCTCGGGCCCGGGCTCGAGCGCCGAGCAGACCACCCGGATCAGGTGGCCGAAGGGCGGATAGGAGAGCAGCTTGCGACGGGCGAGCTCGCCGGCGAGGAAGCCGTGGGCGTCGTGGGCGGCGGCGTGCCGGAGGGCGCGCGCCTCCGGGTCGAGCGCCTGGACGATCACGCGACCGCCCCGCTCGCCCCGTCCGCTCCGGCCGGCGAGCTGGGCGACCAGCGCGAACGTCCTCTCCTCGGCGCGGAAGTCGGGGAAGCGAAGCGTGGCGTCGGCGTCGACGACTACGCCGAGCGTGACCTCCGGGAAGTCGTGCCCCTTGGCGACCATCTGGGTCCCGACCAGGACCCCCGACGGCGCGTTCTCGAACTCGAGCAACCGGTCGGCGATCCCGTTCGCGCCGCCGACGCTGTCGGAGTCGAGGCGGAAGACCGGCAGCGGCGCGACCGCGCTCTCGAGCTCCTGCTCGAGCTGCTCCGTTCCGGCCCCGTGGCGGGCGACGGACGCCGAGCCGCAGTCCGGGCAGGCGTCGGGGATGGGCTCGCGCCAGCCGCAGTGGTGACAGGCGACCTCTCGCGCGGTGCGGTGAAGGACGAGCGTCACGTCGCAGTTGGGGCACGACCAGACGCGGCCGCAGGTCCGGCAGGAGAGGAAGTTCGACCAGCCGCGGCGGTTGAGCAGGACGATGGCCTTCTCGCCGCGGCGCCGCACCTCCGCCAGGGCGTCGAGCGTGCGCTGGTGGAGCGGCCCATCGCTGCCGAGGGTCCCAACCAGCTCGACCGGCGGCAGCCGCCGGCCGTCCACCCGCTCCGGGAGCTCGAGGCGCCGGTAGCGCTCGAAGCTCTCCGGCCGTGGCGTGGCACTGCCCGCCAGCAGCACAGCCCCCTCCTCCCTGGCCCGGCGCTCCGCCACCAGCCGGGCGTCGTAGCGCGGATCGCCCTCCTGCTTGTAGGAGGGATCGTGCTCCTCGTCGATCACGATCAGGCCGAGGTCGTCCAGCGGGGCGAACACGGCCGAGCGCGGGCCGACGCAGACGCGGGCCTCCCCCGCCCGGAGGCGCGCCCACTCGTCGTAGCGCTCGCGGGCGGTCAGTCGCGAATGGAGCACCGCGACGGTGTCGCCGAAGCGGTCGGCGAAGCGGTGGGTCGTCTGCGGCGCCAGGGCGATCTCCGGCACGAGGACGATCGCCGAGCGACCGCGCGCGAGCGTCGACTCGACCGTCCGCAGGTAGACCTCCGTCTTGCCGCTGCCCGTGACGCCGTGCAGGAGGAGCGGCTGCGAGGGACCGGAGTCGACGACCGCGACGGCGGAGCGCTGCGCGTCGGTCAGGCCCTCCACGCGATCGAGCGCCCCCACCGCCGGCACCGCCGGGCGCCGCCGCGACTCCTCGGCCTCGAGGCTCACGAGCCCGCGCTGCTCCAGCCGCCGGAGCGTCCCGTGGCCGAGCTCGGCGGCGGGCCTCGGCCCGTCGGACAGCGCCTCGAGGACCGCGCGCTGCCGGGTGCCCAGGCCGTCCGCGTCGCCGGAGCCCGTGAGCCGGGCCGTCAGTGTCCGCCGCGGCACAACCCGGCGCATCGAGCCCGCGCCGGTCCCCGGGGGCAGGACCAGCGCCAGGCCGCGCGCGGGAGTCGAGCAGTACTGCCGTGCCAGCCAGAGCCCAAGCCGGACCAGCCGCGGCGGGACGTCGCCCTCGAGGGCGGCGATCGGCTCCACCAGCCGCTCGGGCGGCACGTCGCTCCGCTCGGCGAGCCCGACGACCACCCCCAGAGTCCGCCGCCGCCCGAAGGGCACCAGCAGCAGGCTGCCCTCCGCGACGTCCTCCTGACCCTCGCCGAGCCGGTAGTCGAACGGGCCGGCGAGAGCCCGCGCGGTGGTGAGCGGTTCGACCCTCGCGATCACGGGCTGAACGTAGGGACAGGGCCGGACGCCGCTGGCGGAGGCGCTGTGAAAGCCTTGCCGCGGTGGCGATCGACTACGAGGCCGAGGGGCTGCTGGACGGCCTGGACGGCGATACCCGCGAGGCTCGCCTCGCCCTCCTGGAGCGGCTGACCGGCGACGGCGTTCCGCTCGATGAGCTGAAGCAGGCGGCGGCGGAGGGAAGGCTCGCGCTGCTGCCCGTCGAGCGCGTCCTCGAGGGAGACCTGCGGCGCTACAACGTCGCCGAGGTAGCCGAGATGTCCGGGCTCGACCGCGACTTCTTCGAGGCGGTGCTGCGCGCCATGGGCGTGGCCCGTCCGGGCGACGATGAGCGCGACTTCACCGAGGCCGACATCCACGCCGCTCAGCGCATCAAGGCGGCCCGCGAGGCCGGCATACCGGACGACGAGCAGCTGGAGATCATCCGCGCGATGAGCCGCGGGCTGGCGAACATCGCGACGACCGTCACGCGGGTGTTCGGTCGCGCGTTTCTCCTCCCGGGCGACACCGAGGACGACGTGGCCACCCGCTACGCCGATGCCTCGCAGGCGCTCAGCCCGGTGCTGTCGGAGGCGCTCCTGCACATCTTCAACGTGCACATGCGCGAGGAGATCCGGCAGGCCGCCGTCGGCCAGGCCGAGATCGAGTCCGGATCGCTGCCCGCGGCGCAGGACATGACGATCTGCTTCGCGGACCTGGTGGGGTTCACCCGGCTGGGCGAGCGGATCGAGCCCGACGAGCTGGGCGCGATCGCGGGCCGGCTCGCCTCCCTGGCCCTCGAGGTGGCCGAGCCCCCGGTGCGTCTGGTGAAGACGATCGGCGACGCGGCGATGCTCGTGGCGGGCGAGCCCGACGCGCTCCTCGACGCCGCGCTGAACCTGGTCGACGCGGCCGAGGCCGAGGGTCGGGACTTCCCGCCACTGCATGCGGGCGTGGCGCACGGTCACGTGCTCGGCCGCGGCGGCGACTGGTACGGCCGGCCGGTCAACCTCGCGAGCAGGGTGACCGTCTTCGCCCGGCCGGGCAGCGTGGTGGCCACGGACGAGGTGCGCGACGCCACGGG
>JBJMLJ010000304.1:0-3800 GCA_045805365.1 Thermoleophilaceae bacterium | reverse complement strand
GTGGCCGGCATCGGGGAACAGCTCGAGCCGGCTGTGCGGTATCTCGCGCTGTGCCTCGCGGCCGTGCTTGGCCGGAATGATCGGGTCGCGCTCGCCCCAGATCAGCAGCGTCGGCACCTCGGCGGCCAGGTAGAGCCGATCCCGGGCGCTCACACGCTGCCCCTCGATGTCGATGATCGAGCGCGCCGTGTGGACAAACGCCTGACGCGCCTCCACGTCCCCGAGCGAGGCGAAGCCGCCGGCGATCTCCTCGAGGTCGTCCCCGGCACGCAGGCCGAGGCGGCCGAGGAAGGCGGCCACGGCCCCGCCGGCGTTCCGCAGTGGCTCGGCCACGAGCAGCGGCATCACGTACTCGGCGGCGGGCAGCGCGACCAGCCGCAGCATCAGGTGGACCTCCTTGCCGAGGCCGCCGCTCGACACGAGCACGAGCCGGTCGAGCCGCTCGGGGAACTGGTAGGCGAGCTGCATCGCCACGCCGCCGCCCAGCGAGTGGCCGACGAAGGTCGCGCGGTCGATCCCCAGCGCGACCATCAGGTCGCGGATGCCGCTCGCGTAGGCGCCGAGCGAGTAGTCGCCCCGCGGCTTGGCCGATTCGCCGTGCCCAAGCAGGTCGGGGGCCAGCACCGTGTGGTCGCGAGCCAGCTGGGGAAGGACCGCGTCCCAGGTCGACGAGCTGCCCGCGATCCCGTGGATCAGGACGATCGCCGGCCCCTCGCCGCCGATCCGGTAGCGGACCCTGTGGCCGTGGAGCTCGAGCTCTTCGACGCGCACCCGGGTCATCTGATCTGCATTCCCGAGATGGCCCGCGAGATCACCAGCCGCTGGATCTCCGAGGTGCCCTCGAAGATCGTGTAGATCTTGGCGTCCCGGTGCATGCGCTCGACCGGGAACTCGCGCGTGTAGCCGTTGCCGCCGAGGATCTGGATCGCCCGCTCGGTCACCCAGACGGCGACCTCGCCGGCCTTGAGCTTGGACATCGACCCCTCGGCGTTCGTGAACTCATGGCCGGCCCTGCCCATCCAGGACGCGCGCCAGATCAGCAGCCGGGCGGCGTCGATCTCCATCTTCATGTCGGCGAGGGCGAAGGCGATCGCCTGGTTCTCGATGATCGCCTTGCCGAACTGCTCGCGCTCCTTGGCGTAGTCGAGCGCGTACTCGTAGGCGGCGCGGGCGATGCCGATGGCCTGGGCGCCGACGGTCGGGCGGCTGACCTCGAAGGTCTGCATGGCGGCCTGCTTGCGCGAGCCCTTGGTCCCCTCGCGCGCGCGGGCGATCCGCTCGTCGAGCTTCTCCTTGCCGCCGAGCAGGCAGGAGCCCGGCACGCGGCAGTCGTCGAGGAAGACGTCCGCGGTGTGCGAGGCGCGGATCCCGTGCTTCTTCAGCTTCGTGCCCATCTCGAGGCCCTTGGTCCCGGGCGGGATCACGAAGGCGGCCTGGCCGCGGGCGCCGAGCTCGGGGTCGACGGAGGCGACGACCACGTGGACGTTGGCGATGCCGCCGTTCGTGGCCCAGGCCTTCTGGCCGTTCAGGACCCACTCGTCCTTGTCCTCGTCGTACTTGGCGCGCGTGCGCAGCGAGGAGACGTCGGAGCCGGCGTTCGGCTCGGAGACGCAGAACGAGCCGACCTGCGGGTCGTCGGCGGTGCCGTAGCACTGGGGGACCCACTCGGCGAGCTGGTCGGGCGTGCCGGCGGAGAAGATGCCGGCGACCGCGAGCGTCGTCCCCATGATCGACATGCCGATCCCGGCGTCGCCCCAGAAGAGCTCCTCGTTGACGATCGGGAACGTCAAGCCGCTCTGGTCGGCCCAGAACTGGGCGATCCCCTCGAAGCCGTAGAGGCCGATCTTGGCCGCCTCCTGGATCACCGGCCAGGGGGTCTCCTCGCGCTCGTCCCACTCGGCGGCCGCCGGGCGTACGACACCCTCGGCGAAGCCGTGCACCCAGTCGCGGATGTCCTTCTGGTCCTGCGACAGCTCGAGCGAGAAGGGCGGCTTCTCGCCCGAGGGGGCGAGGGCCTCGTCGACGACTGCCTGTCCGTTGGATGCCTCCATCGATTTCTCTCCCGTCCGGTCGGCCACTTGTCTTGGATTCTGGTGATAGGAAGCTGCGGCGTCTGCGCAGCTTCGTCACAATCTGTGCCGAGAATTTGTGACTTCGGCACAAAAAGCAGTCGCGTCGTACCCCGAGCGCCCATGGACCGCCCTGCCCCCGGAGCTGGCGACCGCCCTCCGTCCCTTCCTTCCCCGGACCGTCGACGAGATAATCGAGACGATCCGGCGGACGGTGCCGGCCTATGCGCGGCCGCTCCGGGGCGCCTTCGGGGTCGCGCTGCGCGGGGGGGTCGAGCGGGCGCTGGGCGACTTCCTCGACGAGGTCGAGGGGAAGGACGTGCCGGCCGGCGACAACATCTACGTGGCGCTCGGCCGCGGCGAGGCGCGCGAGGGCCGGACGATGGAGGCGCTTCTCGCGGCGTACCGGCTCGGCGCCCGCGTGGCGTGGCGCCGGTCGGCCGAGCGCGGCCGGCGGGCCGGGTTCGACGCGGACACCCTCACTCTGCTCGCCGAGGCCTTCTTCGCCTATATCGACCAGCTCTCGGCGCTGTCGGCGCAGGGCTATGCCGAGGAGCAGTCGCTGCTCGCCGGCGAGCTCGCGCGCCGGCGCCGGATGCTGCTCGGCCTGCTCGTCCAGAGCCCGCCGGCCGAGGCGCTGGCGGTCGAGAGCGCCGCCCGCGAGGTCGGCTGGGAGCTGCCGGCGGAACTCGCCGCGGTCGTCTGGCGGGACGAGTCCGAGCAGCCGGTGGCCCGGCGGCTGCCGCTGGGCTCGCTCGCCGCGCCGCTCGACGAGCTGGTGCTGTGCGCCCTCGTGCCCGACCCCGACGCGCCGGGCCGGCGAGCGGAGATCGAGGCTGCGCTCGGGCGCCGGCGGGGGGCGGTCGGCCCCACGGTGCCCTGGAGCGAGGCCTGGCTGAGCGCCGCCCGCGCCCGGGCGGTGCAGCGGCTGATCGCCGAGGGCCTGCTGGAGGGTAACGGCCTGGCGATTGCCGAGGACCACCTCGCCGAGCTGATCGTCCACGGCGACCCCGGCCTGATCGCGGAGCTCGCCCGGCGGCGGCTGGCCCCGCTCGAGAGCCGCCCGCAGGCGTCGCGCGAGCGGCTGCGCGAGACCCTTGCGGCCTGGCTCGACGAGCAGGGCAACGTGCCGCGCGTGGCCGAGGCGCTGCACGTGCACCCGCAGACCGTGCGCTACCGCCTCGGACAGCTGCGCGAGCTCTTCGGTGAACGGCTCGACGATCCCGCCGCGCGCTTCGAACTGGGCCTCGCGCTGCGCGCGCCGCGGTAGCATCCACGGCTCGAGGGAGCCGATGCGCATCGCATTCGTGGCGGCCGTACTGGCCGCGCTCAGCATCAACGTCGCAGGGGCATCAGCGGACAGCTACGTCGCGCTCGGTGACTCCTACGCCGCGGGCCCGATCATCCCGCTCCAGATCCGGCCGTACGGCTGCCTCAAGTCGGACCACAACTACGCGCACCTGGCGGCGCCCCAGCTGAACCCGCTCACGCTCCGCGACCCGAGCTGCAGCGGCGCGGAGACCGACGACATGACGCAAACCCAGGGCGTGTCGCCGGGGCCGAACCCACCGGAGTTCGACTCGTTGGATACCGGCACGAAGCTCGTCAGCCTCCAGATCGGCGGCAACGACATCGGCTTCTCGAGCATCGCCGAGGGCTGCTTCAACACCTCGCCGAACGGCCCGCCCTGCCGCGACAAGTACGTGAGCGGCGGCGACGACCAGGTGAGCG
>JBJMLJ010000303.1:0-6442 GCA_045805365.1 Thermoleophilaceae bacterium | reverse complement strand
GGGGCGCCCGTCCTGGACCGCCTCCTCGACCTGAACCTGCGCACCTACCTCCTGGATGACCTGCTACCCAAGGCGGACCGGATGAGCATGGCCCACGCGTTGGAGGTTCGGTCGCCGTTTCTCGACACTGACCTGCTCGAGTACGCGACGGCGTTGCCCGCGAGGCTCAAGGTCCGGGGAACGGTCCTCAAGCGCGTGCTCAAGGAGGCGGTCCGCGACCTCCTGCCCGCCGAGATCCTTCGTCGCGGCAAGCGCGGCTTCGGCGTGCCGCTGGACCGCTGGTTCCGCGAGGATCTCCGCGACTACGTGGGGGACACCCTCGCGGCCGGGGACTCCCACGCCGGGAGGTATCTCCGCGCAGATGTCGTCCGGGAGCTGCTCGAAGAGCACTGGTCCGGGCGCCGCAATCTCGGCCAGGCGCTCTGGACGCTTCTCACCCTCGAAGTGTTCCTGCGGCAACACCGCGGCTGAAGCCGACGCGTCACCGTGGGGACCCGGCATAGGCTGGGCCGATGAGCCTGCTGGAACGAGCGCGGCGGACGGCCGCCGCGCGGCCGCTGGTCGGAGCCACCTCGGGGACCTTCGCCCTGCGTGTGGGGTCGGCGGGCCTGTTGCTCGGCACCGCCGTGATCCTCGCCCGCGAGCTCGGTGCGGCGGGTTACGGGGCGTACTCGTATGCGACTGCCTGGGCGGGGGTACTCGCCACGCCGGCGATCCTCGGCTTCGATCGCCTTCTGGTGCGCTCGGTGGCAGCCTGGGAGGCGGTGGGCTCGTGGGGGCTGATGCGCGGGCTGTTGCGACGGGGAAATCAGATCGTCGGGGCGGCCTCGGCGATGCTCGTCTTGCTTGCAGCAGTGGTCGGAGGGCTCTTGCTCCACGAGCCGTTTCGCGGTCCATTCCTGCTGGGCCTCGCTCTCGTGCCACTGATCGCGCTGACCGGCGTCCGAAAGGGCGCCATGCAGGGTCTCGGCCGGGTTGTGCTCGGAAACGTGCCCGATCTCCTCGTCCGGCCGACGCTGCTGTTCATCGGTCTCGCCGTGGTTGTCGTAGGTGGCAGTGGGCTGGATCCGGCGGGCGCGATGGCGGTCAACGTAGTGGCCACCGGCGCCGCATTCCTTGTCTGCGTCGTCCTGCTTCGGCGGGCACAGCCCGCCAGGTTGGCCGCCGCCAAACCCGGCTACGAGACACGAGCCTGGCTTGCGACCGCGACGCCCATGATGTTCGTCTCCGGGATGCTGGCCATCAACTACCACTTGGCCGAGGTCCTCCTGGGGTCGCTCGACAACGCTCACGCCGTCGGCGTCTTCGTCGTCGCCAACCGGGTGACCCAAGTCATGACCTTCCTCCCGTACGCGGTGAACGCGGTCCTGGCGCCGCGCTTCGCCCGCCTCTACGCGCTCGGGCGATTCGGGGAACTGCAGGCCCTGGTCACCCTTGCGGTCAGGCGCCTCACCCTGGCGACGGTCCCCCTCGCGGTCGCGCTGGTCCTGTTCCAGACGCCCGTCCTGCACGTGTTCGGCAATGAGTTCGAGTCGGCGGGAACCGCGCTCGTGATCCTGACTGTCGGCCAGCTCGTCAGCATCGTCGCGGGATCGGTCGCGGTGCTCTTGATGATGACCGGCTACGAGCGCGACGCCGCGGCTGGCGTCGGACTGGGGCTGCTGGTGAACCTGACGCTCGGCACGGTTCTCATCCCGGCCATGGGCGCGGACGGAGCGGCGCTGGCAACGGCCGGGAGCCTGGCGTGCTGGAACGGGGTGCTGGCACTACTCGTCCACAAGAGGTTGAGGATCGACGCGACGCTGTGGGGGGGCTTCTCGCGCACCAGCGGGACCTGACTCAGCGTCCCAGGGAAGCCCCTGTCCGAGGAGCTCTCTCAGCATCCGGCCGTCGTCCTCGTAGTGCTCCCGCAACGCGGTGACGGTGGCGGGGAGCGGTTCGGGATCCGTGTCCTCGTCCACTACGCGGTTCCAGAGAAAGAGCCGGTGTCTGAGCTCCCGGTCCCGCTTCAGGACGAACCGGCGAACGTTCTCCGGAAGAGCGCGCCAGGCGTGGCGCATGCCGGTGTTTCGAGCGGCTCGTCTCTGAAGCCGGGCGGGATCGAGCCAAGTGATTCGTCTCCTCGTGGCTCCGGTCGCGTAGCGCTTTCCCAAGTTGGCTGGGGCGTAGGTGGGATCAACTTCGAGGAACTCGAGCACCGTTTGCAGCAGGGCCCCGGGCGATTGCTCCATGTGCTCGGTGAAGACGACGAGCAGCTGCTCGCCGGGGAAACAGCGCCGGTAGCCCGAAAGGATCCGTCCGTACTCCCCGAAGACGATGTAGCAGTTCGTCGGCACGGGCGCCCGGCGCGCCTGGCGGAGAGCGTGCGGCTCCAGCAGTTCGAGGACGGCCTGGTCGAAGGAGCGCTCCTCCACCCGTAGCAATCGCATCATCCGGTGGTGTGAGCGCGCGCGCTCTACAGGGTCGCGGAGAATTGCCACCAGCTTCGCCTCGGGTGCGGCGCTCCTTATCCGGCTCGGGATGATCAGCTCCGGGTCGATGCCTGTCCCGGCGACGGAGGTCGCCACGGATCCAGCCATGTACTGCGGCGTGGCAGTGCCCCAGAGCGCGTCGCGCTCCGCGTCGGCGAACAGGTCATCGAGGTAGGCGCTCCAGCCGCCCATCCAGACCCGGTTCGTGTCGTCGTGATCGAAGTACGGGACCTCTTTTCCCGCCGGCATGTAGATCTGAGGGTGGCCCCTGAGGTACTCGAAAAGGGGACTCGTCCCGCACTTGAAGGCGCCGATCACGATGAAGTCGAGCGTGTGCTTGCTAGCCATCGATACTGATTCCGAGAGCACTGAGGTAGCGGTCCACCGACCTCTTTGCGCTGAACTCCCGGGCGCGAGACCGTAGCTGTGGAGCTTCTGGGGGATCGCGGAGCGTGTCCCGCATGGCAGTCGCCAGTCCTTCGACGTCACCAACCGGAACCAGGCGCCCGTAGCGGCCGCCCGCCAGGATCTCGCGGGGCCCATGAGGACAATCGGTCGACACGACCGGGGTGCCGCATGCGAGCGCCTCCACGAGGACGCCCGGAAGCCCCTCAAAGGCGGAGGAGAGGACGAAGAGCGAGGCGCGCGTCATGAACACGTAGGGGTTCGGAACCACCCCGACGAAGTCGACGTGCGAGGCGATGTCGAGCTCCCGCGCCCGGCGCTCGAGATTCGCGCGTTCCGGTCCATCGCCGAGAACGATCAAGCGCGCGTTCGTCTCGGGACGTACGCGGGCGAACGCCTCGAGCAGATCGCCGATGCGCTTGCGCGGTGTGAGCGAGGCGCATGCGCAGACGACAGGGGAGTCTCCAAGGAGCCAATCGTGAGGACAAGGTGCCGCGAGAGCGCGCTCGGCGTCTTCAGTGACGATCGGGTTGTAGAGCGTCGCCACGTCGTCCCGAGGCAATCCAATGACGGACGCCAGCTCATCGGCGAGGCCGGCCGACACGGCCCCAACGCAGTCCGCCCTCGGATACAACCGGCTCGTGAGTCGCAAGATCCATCGGTGCTTGCTCCACGCACGCCTGTTGCGCTGGAAAAGCGGGACGTGGGTGGTGACGCAGACCTTCGATTCGCTTCGGACGAGGGCGGCCGCCGCCAGCACGACTACGTTGATGTGGTCTTCCGCGGACAGCACCGCGTCAGGCCGCTCACGGTGCAGGTAAGCCGCGAGCCTCGGCAGGGCAAGCGCGGCACGTGAGGCGTTCAAGTGGAGGACATCCACACCCTGCGGCGCCTGGTCCTCGATTGCGCCGTCCGGACGGCCGAGCACGAGGTCCACCTGGTGTCCTCGGCGCGCCAGCTCCCCCGCAAGCCTGAGCTGGACCTTCGGCACCCCGGTGACCGAGAACGAGGCAAGGATCACACCAAAGCGCACGGAGGATCAGCAGTGTCCGTCGAGGGCGAGGTCGAGGTACCGGCGGGCCGCGGCGTCAGGGGTGAACTGCGCCGCTCGGCGGCGCAACCCGTCCGGCTTCGGCGGCTCATCGAGCGTGCTCAGGAGCGCCGCGGCGAGCGCCTCGTGGTCGCCCACTGGGACGAGGCGACCGTAACGGCCGCCTTCCAGAATCTCGCCAGGCCCGCTTGGGCAATCGGTCGATACGACTGGCGTGCCGCACGCGAGCGCTTCGACGAGGACGTTGCCGAAGCCCTCCCATGCGGAGGACAGCGCCAACACCGACGCGCCGGCGAAATACGGATACGGGTTCTCGACGAGGCCGCTCAGGGAAACGTCCTCGGCGAGGTCCAGCTTTCGTATCAGGCCCTCGAGGAGGGCCCGCTCTCCACCTTCTCCCAGGATCATGAGCCGCAGCGGCCGGTCTCGACGTGCGCGTTCAAAGGCGTGGAGCAGGGTTGGGTAGTCCTTCTGCGGGACCAGCCGCCCGGCGGCCACGACCACCGGCGGCTGGTCTGCCCCGAACCACGGATGCTCGAGGGAGTCGTGGGACCTGGCGAGCAGCTCGTTGGTGACCACCGGGTTGTGGATCACGGTGATGCGCGAGCGCGGCAGCCGGGCCAAGTCGGCGAGGTCGGACGCAACCCCGTCCGATACCGCCACGACTGCATCGGCACGTGGGTAGAGCCAGCGCAGCGTCCGGGCAACCCAACGGTCCTGACGCCGCTGGGCGTGAACGACCTGTTCGCTGACCACGAGGTGAGAGCAGACGACGATCCTGGTCGGGGCCCTGGAGGCGGCGTGGGCCAGCAAGGCCGCCACGTTGGCCACGTCCATGTGCGAGAGAAGAGCGCGTGGCGCGGCGTGCCTCAGGTACCGCGCCAGTGCGGGGACGACGGTAGCTCGGTTAGAGGCGCCGAGATGGCGCAGTCTCACCCTGGGATCCAACTCGTCGAGGAGCGCGCCACCGCGCCGCGCGAGCACGAGGTCGACGCTCTTGCCTTGCTCGGCGAACGAGCGCGTCAGGTTGACGACGACGCGCTCGGCCCCGCCGATCTCCAGCGTCGGAATGAACACCGCCAGGTCGAGCCGCTTCTTGTCCGGTCGAGCGGCGCTCACACGCCCAGGACCTTCCGGTAGCGGTCGACGGCGCGGTCGACAGCGAACTCACGCGCCCGCGCTTCGAGGCGCCCCGGGTCGGAACGGTCGTCCAGCGAGGTCAGGATCGCGGCGGCCAGCGCCTCGGCGTCCCCGACGGGCACCAAGCGGCCGTAGCGCCCGTTCTCGAGGATCTCCGCCGGCCCGGCTGGGCAGTTCGTCGAGACGACCGGCGTTCCGCACGCCAGAGCCTCGACGAGCGCGGTCGGCAACCCCTCCCAGGCCGAGGACATGACGAATAGCGACGCCTTTGCCATGAACGGATAGGGGTTGGCCACGAAGCCTCGAAACTCGACGTCCCCGTCGATGCCCTCTTCTCGAGTGATCTCCTCGAGCTGCGGCTGAAGCTCGCCCTCGCCCAGGATCACGAGCCGCAGCCGGCGAGCTCGGCGTGCGCGGCCGAAGGCGCGGAGCAGCGTGGGATAGTCCTTCTGTTCGGTCAGTCGGCCCGCTGCGACGAGCACCGGCGCCGCGGCATTGTCGAACCACGCGTGGTCGAGGGGCGCCTGGCGGCCCGCGATGAGCTCGTCAGTCAACACAGGGTTGTGGATGACGCAGATGCGAGAGCGAGGAAGGCGGACGGCCGCCGCGAGGTCGTTGGCGGTGACCTCGGAGACCGCTACCACCGCTTCCGCCCTCGGGTAGGCCAGTCTGACAGCCGAGCGGAGGAGGAGCCGCTCGCGCAAGAGTGGAGAGTGGTCGACCGCCAGTGAGAAGTACTTGTGGACACTCACTACGACCCGGGTGTGGACGTGTGCCAGCGCTCGGGCCCAGATCGCGATCACGTTCGCGTAGTCCAGGCCCGTGAGCAACGCTCGCGGGCGCTCTCGACGGAGATAAGCGCGGAGCGGCATGAGCGCGCGGAGCATTCGGGGAGCTCCGAGGTGAACCGTGCGCACCCCTTTCGGCACGCGGCCCGCGTACGCCCCATGCGGCCACGCTACGACCAGGTCCACCCGTAGTCCTTCTCCTACCAGGCCTTCCGCAAGGTTGAGCGTCACGCGCTCGAGCCCGCCGCCGTCAAGCGATGGAAGCAGGAGGGCGACGTCCGGTTGCCGGCCGTTGCCGCGCTCGCGCGTCATGCCGCCACGGCGACGCCGAGCTTCGGACTCACAGGCCGAGCACCATCCGGTACCGGTCGATGATCCCGTCCATCCGGAAGCTCGATGCCCTGGCCCGGAGCACGGTCGCGTCGACCGGATCATCCAGCGTCGCGAGGATCGCGGAAGCGAGCGCGCGGTGATCGCCGACTGGAACGAGGCGTCCGTAGCGGCCTGAGTCGAGAATCTCGCTGGGCCCGCTCGGGCAATCGGTGGATACGACCGGCGTCCCACAGGCGAGCGCCTCGACGAGCACG
>JBJMLJ010000302.1:0-6051 GCA_045805365.1 Thermoleophilaceae bacterium | reverse complement strand
GGCTGTCCCGGCAGCCGCAGCGCGGGGTCGACCGGACGCTGTCCGCCGGGCAGCGCGCCGGGTCGCGCGCCCCGGGAATCCTGGGGCGGCTGATTCCCAAGCCGTTCCGCGCATCCCAGCGGGCAGCCGACCGAAGCGCGTCGACCGGCCGCCGGGCGCGCTGGAGGCTTCCGATCTAGATCTCGAGCAGCTTCAGCAGGCGCCGCGCGAGGAGCGGGCTGCCCTCGATCTTGACCCGGCGGCCGGCTACCCGTGCCAGCGCCGCCCGGCCGCGCCTGTCCGTGACCTTCGGTACGCCGCCCACCAGCGGTGCCGCGGCGAGCTGGACGATGTCGGGCAGCGAGCCCTGGATCACCAGGTCGGGCCTGCCGCGGTCGTCGTCCTCGGCGGCGTCCTCGACGAGGATCCCGTCGTCCCCGAACTCGATCCGCACGGGCGCGAACTTCTCCTTGAAGCGCAGCTCGACCGACCCGCGCATGCCGGAGACGATCCTCGGGCGGCGTCCCGCACCGCGCTCGATCAGGACATAGAGGCTCGGCGCGATCCCGTTCGGATCGACGTAGCCGAGCTTGACCCGCTCCTGGTCCTTCTTGGCGGGCTTCTTCGAAGTCGTCTTCTTGCTGGGGCTCGCCTTCGGCATTACGCCTTGCCCGACCGCACGCAGCAGGGTGCTCGCCTCGGCTGCAGGCATGTTCCCTTACCTCCTTGAGACCCCGGGACGGTGGGGTCGTCTCGAACGCAGGTTCGGACGGTAGGGAGGGGAGAGGAGCGCAGTGTGACGGCGGTCACAGGCCCAGCCGGCGGCGCACACCCATCGTGCGGCCGGGCTAGCTGGAGCCGCTCTTGGGGCGGCGCTCCACGCGGATCACGCCCTCGACGAACTCGTCGTCGCCCGCGGCGGGCTCCGGCGCGGGCGGCGCCTCCTCCGCCGGAGCGGGGAGCTGTTCGGTCGGCTGCTGGGCGGCGGGCTCGGGCTCTGGTTCCGGCGGCGGTGCCGGCTCCGGGCCGGGCGGCTCGGCGACCAGCTCGGGCAGGCGCTCCAGGGCGTCGTCGGCAACGGCGAGCACGTCCTCGGCATACTGGCGCAGCTCCTCGATCAGCTTGCGCCGCTCCTCGGTGAGCGCCCGCGTGTCCGCGGCCACCCGCTCGGCGTAGGTCTCGGCCTCACGCCGCACGAGCTCCGCCTCGCGCTCGGCCCGCTGGATGCGTCCCTCGGCCTGGGAACGGGAGCGGGCCGCGATCTCCTCCGCGGTGTCGTGCGCGTGCTGAAGGATCCCCGAGGTCTGCTCGCCGACCTCGTCGAGCGCCCGCTGCACGACGTTCTCGCGCAGCTGTGTGGCCTCGAGCTCCGCCACGAGCTGGGCGATCTGGGCCAGGTGGGCGTCAACGGCGGCCCGGTCGTAGCCGCGCAGCGCGAGCGGGAACTGAACGTCGTGAACGCGATCGACCGCGCCCTTGTGCCGCGACGGCCGCTGCCGCACCGTTCTCGGCCGCGGCTGCTGCGGCTGCTGCGCTTGCGGCTGCTGCTCAGCCGGCGGCTCCGGCCGCGGCTCTTGCTGGGGACCCTCCGGCTTGCCCTCCATCCCTCTCAGTATCCCACCGGGGGAGAAACGTGAACGTCGGGCTGCACGGGCGCGTATCTCAATGCCCGCTAACAGCGCTTATGTGAACCCGACGGTGAACTTGCGCGCCTCGGCCTAGCCGTCGGGGAACGGCTGGATCTCCATCCCGTGGTCCTTCTCGCGCATTCCCAGCTCATAGGCCGCCCCTCCTGACAGCTCGAGCGCCTGCGGCGGCCCGCCTTCGCGCTCCACGCTCAGCGACAGGTCGGCGACCGAGCAGTTGACCGTGTTGTGCTCCGAGCCGTCCGGATCCGCGTAGATCCAGCCGACGAAGTCCTTTCTCGGGGCCTCTACCGAGCCGCGGACCGTGATTCCGGCGCCTCCGAGGGTGAATTCGCAGCGTTCGGGAGTCTCATCGACCTTCACGCGCTTCCCGAGCCCTCCGAGCGTGAATCGCTCGCCGTCCAGGCTGAGCGCGCCGTTGCCGACCCACGGCGTCGTCAGCGGGCCGAGCTTGACCCGGCCGATGGCCGCGTCGAACCAGGTCGCGTCGGAGGCGCCCTCGAGGGCCAGGCCGTGCAGCCAGATCCAGCGCTCCGCGTGCTGAGCCCCCCAGTTGTGCCCGACCATTCCCCCCCAGTTGTCAACCGTTATCTCGCGGCCGTCGACGGTCAGGCGGCCGTTGAAGCGAGCGGCCGGCGCCGGGCTCAGCAGCTTCGTCTTCGGCAGCGGCGCCGTGTACATCCAGCCGCGCGGGAGATGGAAGAGCGGGCGCTCGGCGGTCGCGAAGCGGAGCTCCCAGGAGGCGGCGCAGGACTCGGAGACCGCCTCGCCGGAGGCCTCCCCCGCTCCGAGCCGCGCGTCGCCGATCCTGATCCAGTCGCCGCCTCCGGCCGACGGGTGGTCCGCGCCGACCTTGGAGGCGCGCGGTCCGTCGGCGCTGCGGTCGAAGAGCGTGAACCAGAGCGAGCCGTGCGGCTGGCCGCCCGGCCGCTTGTGGACCGTGTAGCGGATCCAGGCGCCGAGCGGGTCCTCGGGGTGGCAGGCCTTCAGGTAGAAGCTCTCGTAGTGCCCCGCCTTCAAGGGCACCTTCGGAAAGCGCGCCTCCGTCGGATCCGGAGCTGCCATGCGCGGGGCAGCCTATTCGCAGCCCGGCCTGAAAAGATGGCGCGTCATGGCCGACGACCCCGTCCTCGTGATCACCGGCGCGAGCAGCGGCATCGGCGAGGCGACGGCCCGCAGAGCCACCGAGTTCGGCATGCGCGTGGTGCTGGCCGCCCGCTCGACGAACCGGCTCCAGGAGATCGCCGGGGAGGTCGGCGGTCACGAGAAGGCGCTGCCCGTCAGCTGCGACGTGACGCTCTGGGAGGACCAGCAGGCCCTTGTCGAGCGGACCCTCGACCACTTCGGCCGCATGGACGCCTTCTTCGCCAACGCCGGCTTCGGCGCCCAGCGCGGCTTCCTGGCCGAGTCGGTCGAGCACTGGAAGGCGATGATCGACACGAACGTCTACGGGTGCGCGCTCTCGATCCGTGCGGCCCTCGGCCACTTTCGCGAGCACGAGGCCGGCCACATGATCCTCACGAGCTCCGTGGCCGGCCGGCGCACCCTCCCGGGCTCCCTGTACTCGGCGACGAAGTGGGCGGTGACGGCGATGGGCGAGAGCCTGCGGGCCGAGGTCGCCGACAGCCCGATCAAGGTCACCGTGATCGAGCCGGGGATGGTCGATACCCCCTTCTTCGACAGCCCGCCCGAGGGCGCGCTGGAGTCGGACGACGTCGCCAGGGCGGTGATGTTCGCGCTGACGCAGCCGCCCCATGTGGACGTCAACGAGATCCTCGTGAGGCCGGTAAACCAGTCCGGCTAGGGGCGTACCGTCCAGGGCGTGCGCCGAATCGCCCACCTGGACATGGACGCGTTTTACGTGAGCTGCGAGCTCCAGCGCCGGCCGGAGCTCCAGGGGCGGCCGGTGGTCGTTGCCGGGAGCGGCCCGCGGGCGGTGGTCACGACGGCCAGCTACGAGGCGCGCCGTTTCGGAATCTTCTCCGCCACCCCGGCCGAGCGGGCCAGGCGGCTGTGCCCCGAGGCGGTCTTCGTTCCGCCCGACTTCGCCCATTACCGGGAGCGCTCGCGCGACGTGATGGCGGTGCTCCGAGGCCAGGTCGAGTGCGTCGAGGTGGTCGGGCTCGACGAGGCCTACGTCGACCTGAGCGGCCTCGAGCGCCACCGCGCCGCGGCGAGGCAGCTGAAGGGCGCGATCAAGGACGAGACCGGCCTCGGCTGCTCGATCGGGATCGGCCCCAACAAGCTGGTCGCCAAGGTCGCCTCGGACGCCGACAAGCCGGATGGCTTCCTCGAGTTGACCCAGGAGGAGGCTCGCGAGCGGTTCGCGGACGCCTCACCCGGGCTGATTCCCGGCATCGGGCCCAAGACCCAGGAGCGGCTCGAGGCGCAGGGCGTACACACGCTCGGGCGGCTCGCCTCGCTTCCCGACGCGACCCTGGCCGAGTGGTTCGGCTCGAACCTGGGGCCGCACCTGGGCCGGCTCGCCCGCTTCGAGGACGAGCGGCCCCTCGAGACCGTCAGGGTGGCCAAGTCGGAATCCCGCGAGACGACCTTCGACCAGGACCTCGTGGGTCTCGAGGCGCTGGAGCCCGTGCTCGAGCGGCTTACGAACGACCTGTGCGACACGCTCGCCGGCGAGGACCGGCGCGGGCGTACGGTCGGGATCAAGGTCCGCTTCGCCGACTTCCGCACCGTGACCCGGGCCCGGACCGTCGGCGAGGCCGTGAACGACCGCTCGATCGTCCTCGGCCTCGCCGGCGACCTGCTGCGCGAGCTCGAGCCGCGGGCGCCTGTAAGGCTCCTGGGCGTGCGCGTGGCCGGACTCGACGAGGGCGCCGAGACAGCTGCGCCCGCCGATCAGCTGGAGCTCAGTCTCTAGCGAGGCTCCTCAGGCCGAGCAGGACCACTCCGAGTTGTGGACGCCGCTCATGCCGGCGATCGCCTGGGCGCCGATGCGGATCTGGGCCCAGCCGTGCGTGATGCTCGGGCGGCGGGGGATCTTGCCCCTGTAGACGCGGACCACGACCTGCCGGTGCTTGCGGCCGCGCTTGCGCACGACGCGCCCGTCCGAGTAATGGATGATGCGCGTCTCGTAGACCTTCCTCACCCGCTTGCGCACGAACTTCACGGTGCGGGTGCGGATCGTGCGCAGGCCGCGGTAGAAGGTCGAGGAGGAGAACTGGAGCAGCCCCTGGTAGGCGCCGTTGCCGGCCCACCAGTGGAAGTGCGACTCGCAGTTGACCCGATTGGCGAGGCCGGCGGCGGCGATGTGCCAGCGCTTGGCCTCGAGCCTGATGATCTGGCGAACCCGCGCCGGGCTCGGCCGATCCCAGGGACGGAAGCGACGCCGGACGACCTTGCGCCGTGGGGGCACCTTGGTCTCGACCCTCGCCACGTGGGCCGGCGGCGGACTCCCCGACGGGGTAGTGCTCGCGGACGGCGCGGTGGACGAGCCACCCGCCGGAGCCGCGAGGGCGACAGAGGTTGTGAACATTCCAATTGCCGCGACGAGGGCCGCAATGGGCAGCCACCCGCCGCGCGCTCTAACACGCGTCTTCACGGGAACGAACTCCCTTCCCGGCCCCTTGCCTACGGAGTTAGCTGACGGGCTCGCGTGCTGAATTCGCGCTACCCCGGGATCACCCGGGGATTCGCCCCTGCCGCTAAAACGCGACCAAGTGGGTCCCCCGCCCAGCGCCGTTGAAGGCGCCGGCTCGGCGAGGCCGATCGAACAACCGTTCGCAGGCTACGTGACCTCCACGCCGCCTGTGTGACTCAGGTCACACTCACCCTCCCCATCGGATACGGTCCTAAACGTGGCCGATCGCTTGACTTCGCTCGACGCCTCCTTCCTCCATCTGGAGGACGCGTCGGCCCATATGCACGTCGCCTCGGTGATGCTCTTCGACGGCGAGCCTCCCCCCTACGCCGAGCTGATCGAAGCCATCGAGGCGCGGCTGCACCTGGTTCCGCGCTATCGCCAGCGGCTCGCGTTCGTCCCGCTAGGGCAGGGCCGGCCGAAGTGGGTCGACGACCCGCACCTCAACCTGCGCTACCACGTGCGCTCGACGGCCCTCCCCTCCCCCGGCTCCGAGGACCAGCTCAAGGCGCTCGCGGGGCGTGTCTTCTCCCAGGCGCTCGACCGGGACAAGCCGCTCTGGGAGCTGTGGCTGGTCGAGGGGCTCGAGGGTGGCCGCTTCGCCGTCCTGGCCAAGACCCATCACTCGCTCGTCGACGGGATCTCGGGCGTGGACATCGTCACCGTGCTGTTCGACACATCGCCCGAGCCGGCCGCTCCGCCGGACCCCGGCGACCGCTGGCTGCCGCGGCCGCTGCCCTCGCGGGCCCAGCTTCTCGGCGAGGCCCTCATCGAGCGGACGACCGTTCCCACCGAGATCGCCCGCACGGCCCGCGCCGCCGTACG
>JBJMLJ010000301.1:0-5224 GCA_045805365.1 Thermoleophilaceae bacterium | reverse complement strand
GCCCGCTTCGTCGTGGATTTGCCAGGCTCCACCGCATGAGGCTCCGGACAGCGGCCGGCCTGGCGCTCGGCGTCGCGCTTGCGCTGCCCGGGCCGGCGCTCGCGTCGCGGCTCGAGACCTGGACCACGTCGAGCCGCTATGTCGATCCGTCGAAGGTCCGGTTCAACGGACCGGCCGACCGGCCCAAGGCCCTGCGGGTGAACGTCCTGCTCCCGGACGGCTACGACGGCAAGCGCCGCTTCCCCGTGCTCTACCTCCTCCACGGCCACGGCGACGCGTACGACTCCTGGGCCGATCCCGCCCACGGGGACGTCGCCAGGATCGCCGCTCACCTCGGCGCGATCGTCGTGATGCCGGAGGGTGCTCGCGGCTGGTACACGAACTGGTGGAACGGCGGCCGCCGCGGCGCCCCGGCCTGGGAGGGCTACCACCTCGACGAGCTGATCCCGCTGGTCGAGAAGCGGCTCAGGATCCGCCCCGGCCGCCGCTGGCACGCGATCGCCGGTTTGTCGATGGGCGGCGAGGGCGCCATGTACTACGCCACGCAGCGGCCCGGCTACTTCGGCACGGCGGCCTCGTTCTCCGGCGTGCTCTCGATCCAGCGGGACGAGTGGCCCTCCGGGTTCAACACCCAGGGCGAGAACTACGACGACGTCTTCGGCGACCCGAGCGCCCAGCGCTTCTACTCGACCGGCCACAACCCGACCGCCCTCAGCGCCAACCTCGACCACACGCGGTTGTTCGTCGCGGTCGGCAACGGCGTCCCCGGCCCGAACCCCGACGAGACCTCCAACACGTTCGGCCAGGTCGCCGAGATCGAGCTCGCGCAGCAGGCGAAGGACTTCGTCGCGGCGGCCGAGGCGGACGGCAACCACCCGGAGTACCGGCCGCAGCAGGGCATCCACGACTGGCCCTACTGGCGCCGGCACCTCACCCAGGCGATCGCCTGGGGGCTGTTCCGCCCCGTCGACGAGCATCCGGCCGCCTGGAGCTTCCAGACGGTCTCCCGGAGTGGCGACATGTGGGGGCTGCGCTTCCGCTTCGTCGCGGCGCCGAACACCGTCGAGACCTTCCGCCTCCGCCGCGGCACGCTGACGGGCAGCGGCGGCGGCCGGGTGACGATCGAGACGACGGACGGCTGCCGCTTCACCGCCACGCTCGAGTTCACCCGTCGCGTCCCCTCGGGCTGCACGCTCCATCTGCGCGTGCGGCCGCGCTCGGTCCGCGCCGGCGGGCTGCGACGCTTCCGCTTCCGCGCCTGGGTTGTCCGCGACGGGCGGCGGGTGCCGGTCCGGCGCGCCCGGATCCGCGTCCGCGGCAAGCGGCTGCGCACGAACCGCCGCGGGCTGGCGTCGATCAAGCTGCGCTTCCATCGCGCGGGCCGCTACCGGGTGCGCGCCACCCGGCACAAGCTGGTCGCCGCGACGACGTTCGTTCGCGTGCGCTGAGCCATCACGAAAACTGATAGCTGGCACCAGATCTGCGACTTTGACTTCTGGCTCGGGCACACGGAAGATCCAGTCGTGTTCGATTCGCTCACCATCCGGCCCGCCGGGGCGGAGGACGCGCTCGCGCTGCTCGAGCTGGCGATGCTGGACTCGGCCGACCAGCTCGAGGGCGAGGTGCTGCTTGCGGAGGTTCAGGACGAGCTCTGGGCGGCCGTCGAGATCGCGAGCGACCGGGCGATCGCCGACCCGTTCCGGCGGAGCGCGCAGGCCGTCGAGCTGCTGCGCGCCCGCGCGCTGACGCTCCGGAACGAGTTGTACGCTGGCCCGGCGCGATGGAGTACCCCCAGGAGAGCTTCAGCCAGGCCGAGCGAGAGCTCCTAGCCCCCCACTTCACCAACCTCGACCGGCCCGTCTTCGCGCTCGTGAACCTGCCGGAGACGGTCAAGGGCGCGCTCTTCGCCCGCTACTCCCGCTACAAGGGCACGCTGCGGCGGCTCTACCTGGACGAGTTCGCCGGCGATCTCGAGCAGGGCGTGGCGCGCGCGTTCGACGGCCACGAGGGCGAGCGGGCGCGCGGCCTCTACGAGCGCATCTTCCTCGGCTACGGCGACGACTCGGTGGGCCAGCTCGGCGGAGCCCACATCGCCTGCGAGTGGGTATCGAACGTGATGACCAAGCTGCTCCAGCGGGGCCGCCTGGCCGCCTACCTCGAGCAGTCCACCCGCTACATCCCCTACGACGCGCCCATGCCCGGCGGCGGCTACCGCTACTGGCGCGATCCTTCGCTCGGCCCTGAGTACGAGTCCGCCATGGACTTCCTCTTCGACACCTACTCGCAGAGCCTGCCGCGGGTGATGGGCTGGGCCGAGGAGCGCTTCCCCCGGGCTGCCGACGAGCCGGACTCGGCCCACGCGCGCTCGATCAAGGCCAAGGCGCTCGACCTGCTTCGCGGCCTGCTGCCCGCCGCCGCGCTGTCCCACATGGGCATCTTCGCCACGGGCCAGGCCTACGAGCAGCTGCTGCTCCGCCTCTACAGCTCGCCGCTCCCGGAGGCGCGCGAGTACGCCGACATGATCCTCGCCGAGCTCAAGGCGGTGATGCCGAGCTTCGTGGCGCGCGTCGAGCGGCCCGATCGCGGCGGCGAGTGGATCGACTACCTGCGCGAGCGCGACTCGGCCGCCCGGCGCTGGGCCGGCCGCCTGGGGCTCGACCGTCCCCGCGACGAGGACGAGGCCGGCCCGGCCGTGCGACTGCTGGCCGCCGAGGGCGACGAGGACAGGCTGCTGGCGGCGCTCGTCTACGAGGCGGCCTCGTGCTCGGAGGACGAGGCGATGTCGGCGGTCCGTACGCTGCCGCCGGACGAGCGAGCGACGATGCTCGGCGAGCTGGTCGGCGAGCGGCGCAACCGCCGCCATCGGCCGGGCCGTGGCCTCGAGGCCCTGCGCTACAGATTCGAGGTGGTGTCCGACTACGGCGCCTTCAGGGACCTCCAGCGCCACCGCATGCTGACGATCCAGTGGCAGACGCTCAGCCCGGACCTCGGCGCCGGCGTGCCGCACGAGCTCGAGGACGCCGGCGTCGCCGACGCCTACCGCGAGGGGCTCGAGCGCTCGCGCTCGGAGCACGCGCGCCTGGTGGACGCCGGGATGCCCGAGCTCGCGCCGTACGCGCTCTGCCTCGGCTACCGCATCCGCTACGTGCTCGACATGAACGCGCGCGAGGCGATGCACCTGATCGAGCTGCGCTCGGGCCGCGAGGGCCACCCCACCTACCGAGCGGTCGCCCATGCCCTGCACGCCGAGATCGAGCAAGTGCATCCGGCGGTGGCGGCCGCGATGGTTCACGTCGATGCGGACACCGAGCCGCGGCTCGAGCGGATCCTCTCCGAGATCCGCACTCACGCCCGCCGGGCGGCGCACGCCTAGCCCTGCCCGCTGGCGAACGGAAGCGGCCTCGGTTACCTTCGACCTTTGCGTGCATCAACGCATGCGACGGCGCTTGCGGCCGCCCTCTGCCTGTTCCTGGCGCTGACCGTGCCGGCCGATGCCCGGGCCGGACGCGACCAGTGGCGGGCGCTCTCGCGCGGGCTGGCTGCCCCCTGGCCGGGGATCCAGGCCGGCGACGGGAGCCTGCCCGACGCGCTCCACGCGAGTGGCCAGCGCCGCTACGGAAACGGGATCCTCGGCCTCGGGCTGCTGCAGACCGGCCTCAGGGAGCACCGGGCCGACTTCGTTCGCGCCGGTCTCCGCGCGGTCACGGCCGAGACGCGCCGGCGCCACGACACCCCGAACGTCCAGGAGTTCCGGATCTGGTCGGTCGCCGGCGCCTACTCGCTCGTCAAGCGCAGGCTTCGCGACCGGCGGTCGGGGCGCCTGGCGCTCCGACGCTGGGCGCCCTGGCTTCGGCGTCAGCGGTCGTTCTGGCTGCGCCGGGCCGGCTTCCAGAACAAGGTGCTCGTGGAGGCGGTCGCGGCGCTCGAGCTGCTTCGCACCGGGCTCGTCTCGGACCTGCGGGGAGCCATCCTCGGCGGCGCCCGCCGGCGCACCCTGACGCGGGTCGTGCGCCTCGTGAACCGGGACATCCCTCGCCGGGTGCCGCGAGCCGGGGCGGTGCTGAGCGACCCCCGCGGCAGTCCGCCCGCCTATCACGCGCTCTCCTACGCGATGTACGCGCGCGCGGTCGGGCTGCTCGGGCGGCGCGCCTCGGCCAGGGCACGCGCCGTGCTCGGGCGGCTCGCCGAGACCACGTCGTGGATGACGGCCCCGAACGGAGACGTCGCCTACTGGGGCCGGTCCCAGGCTGAGGCCTGGACGCTCTCCGGGGCCGCCTACGCCCTGGCCGCCACGGCCGCCCGTTCCTCCGCCGCGGCGGCGCAGCGCTACCGCTCTGTGTCGGACCGGCTGCTCGAGCGGCTCTCGCAGTACGGCGTCGGCCCGCGCGGCGAGTGGATCGTGCCGTCCGTGCGCCAGGACCTGGTGGCGGGTCGGCGCAGCCTCGACCGCTACGCCCACGCGCCCGAGTACGCGGGCCTCACGCTCGTCTACCTCAACTGGGCGCTTCCTCTTCTGCCGAGGGTCTCCAGCACCGGGGGCATTCCCGCCGACCGGGACATGCATGCCGTCGTCGGCCGCGGCCGGGGGCGCTTCGCCGTGGTCCGCCAGGGCCCGCTCTGGTACGCCGTCCGGCAGCGGGCCACGGGGGGCCTGCGCTACGACTTCGGCCCGGTCGCAGCCAGGCGACTCGAAGCCGGCGGCTGGCGCGACCTCGTGCCGCTGCGGCCGAGCGGACACGGCAGCGCTGGGCCGAGGCTCGAGGTCAGCGGCTATGGCGGGCTTCCCGTGGCGACCTCGCTTGTGGCCGGCCCCGGGGGCAGAGTGCTGATGCAGGGCGGCTTCCAGCTGTGGGGGGACTGGGTCCGGTTAGGGGTCAGCTTCGAGCTGGAGCCCGCGGGTTGCGGCCTCGCCATGACGTTCTCTGCGCGGGCGGGCGACGTCTACCGCTTCACCTCCTTCTTCCCGGGCGTCGAGGCCGGGACCCAAGGCGAGGGCTACGCGCGCGTGGGAGACCGCGTCGTGCGCTTCAGCGAGCCGCTGCTGACCGCCGGATTCGGCGCCGGCCGCCCGTCGGTGTCGGACGCGACGCTGACGATGGGGGCATTCAGCCTCAGAGCCCCGGAGGATGGCCCGCTCCGCATCGTCCTCTGCTGAGCGGGTCAGGGGTCGAGCCGGGCGCGCCGCAGGCCCTCGAGGAAGTAGTAGTCGCCGTAGGAAAGGCCG
>JBJMLJ010000300.1:0-3442 GCA_045805365.1 Thermoleophilaceae bacterium | reverse complement strand
GAAGAAGCGGTCGCGCAGCGAGGCCATCTTGTCGCGCAGCTTCTTGCCGATCGCCTTGCGCAGGTCGTCGGCCTCGGGCCCGGAGAAGCCGGCGATCTCCTTGGCGATCTCCATGAGCTGCTCCTGGTAGACGATCACGCCGTAGGTCGCTTCGGTGATCGAGCGAAGCCGCTCGTCGATGTACTGGATGCGGTCGGGAATGCGCTTGTTCTGCGCGTAGACGTCGATGTAGCGCATGGCGCCCGGGCGGTAGAGGGCGTTCAGCGCGACCACGTCGTTGAACTCCGTGGGCCTGACCTTGCGCAGGGCGTCGCGCATGCCGTCGGACTCGAACTGGAACACGCCCACCGAGTCGCCGCGGGCGAGCATCTCGTAGGTCGCGGGATCGTCGAGCGGGAGGGCGGCCATGTCCGGGCGCCGGCCGGTCGACTCCTCGACGATGTCGAGTGCGGCCTCGATCACGTCGAGGTTGCGCAGCCCGAGGAAGTCCATCTTCAACAGGCCGATCTCCTCGATCGGGCCCATCGGGTACTGGGTGACCGGCCGGTCCTCCGCCAGCTGGAGCGGCACGATGTCGGTCAAGGGCCGGTCGGCGATCACGACGGCCGCCGCGTGGATGGACGAGTTCCGGACGATCCCCTCGAGCCCCTTGGCGGTCTCGATCACCTGGCGAGCCTCGCCCTCGCTGTCGTACACGCGCCTGAGCTCCGGCTCCTCGGCGAGGTACTCGTCGAAGCTCTTGGAGCGGCCCATGACCGGCTCGGGGATCAGCTTGGCGATCCGGTCGCCGGTCCCGTAGTCGTAGCCGAGCACCCGCGCCGCGTCGCGGGTGGCTGCGCGCGGGAACATGCGGCCGAATGTGACGATCTGGGCGACCGACTCGCGGCCGTACTTCTCGGCGACGTACTGGATCACCCGGTCGCGGCCCTTGACGGAGAAGTCGATGTCGATGTCCGGCATCGACCGGCGCTCGGCGTTCAGGAAGCGCTCGAACAGGAGCCCGTAGGCGAGCGGGTCGACGTCCGTGATGCCGAGGGCGAAGGAGACGATCGAGCCCGCCGCCGAGCCGCGGCCCGGGCCGACCGCGATGCCGCTGTCCTTGGCGAACTTGACGAAGTCCCAGACGATCAGGAAGTAGGCGTCGAAGCCCATCTTGCCGATCACGCCTAGCTCCATCTCGAGCCGTTCGAGCGCGGCGGCCGGCGGCGGGTCGCCGTAGCGGCGGCGCAGGCCGTCGAGCGCGAGGCCCCGCAGGTAGTCGGCCTCGGGCTGCCCGTCCGGCGTCGAGAAGCTCGGCAGGAGCATCTTCCCCAGCTCCATCTCGAACGAGCAGCGCTCCGCGATCTCGACGCTCGTGGCGACCGCCTCCGGCCAGGCCGCGAACGCCTCCGCCATCTCCGCCGAGTCCTTGAGGAAGAACTCGTTGGTGTCGAAGCTCAGCTTGGGCTCCTGGAGCGTGCTCTTGGTCTGCACGCAGAGGAGCGCCTTGTGGTTGTCGTAGTCCTCGCGGCGCAGGTAGTGCACGTCCGCGGTGCCGACGATCGGCCGGCCCAGCTCCTTGGCGATCCGCAGGATGCCCTCGTTGGCCCGGTCCTGCTCGGCGACCCCGTTCTTCTGGACCTCGAAGTAGACGTTGTCGGCGCCGAAGACCTGGATCAGGTCGTCGGCGTGGGCGCGGGCCTCGGCCGGCGAGCCGTCGACGAGCCGGCGGCAGAAGCGCGACTGGAGGCAGCCGCTCAGCGCGATCACCCCGCTGCCGTAGCGGGAGAGGAGGTCCATGTCGACGTTGGCCTTGCCGCGCCGGTAGCCCTCCAGGTAGCCGGCCGAGCTCAGCTTGACCAGATTGCGGAAGCCCTCGTCGCTGCGGGCGAGCAGCGTCAGGTGGTTGCGCTCATAGCGAACGGCCTCCGAGCGGATGTCGTCGACCAGGTAGGCCTCGAGGCCCATGATCGGCTTGATCCCGTGCTTGGTGCACGCCTTGTAGTGGTCTACGGCGCCGTTCATGACGCCGTGGTCGGTCAGCCCGAGGGCGGGCTGCTCGAAGGCCGCGGCGCGCTCGGCAAGAGCCTCGATCTTGCAGGCTCCGTCGAGCACGGAGTACTCCGAGTGCACGTGGAGGTGGACGCAGGTCACCGCGAGTCGAATATACGGGCGCGGGCCGACGGCTCGATTCGCGTTTTTCGCTCGGACCGGCCTACGGATAACGCCCGGCCCGTAGCGGAGGCCGCCCTTCATCGGCCCCATGGCGAGCGTGTGCTGGACGCGGCAGCCCGTGAACGAGTCGAGGCGCTTGCGCCCGGCTAGAAAGTCGCTTTGACGCCCCTATAGGGCCACAGAACGACTTTCTAGGCCGCTTTTTGGGCCTCAGTCGTCGCCGCCGGCCCGCGCGGCCACGATGCCGCCGATCACGACCAGCGCGACCACGCCCGCCGCGCCCAGCTTGACCCGGTTCTCGGCCATCTTCCGCATGGCGAGGCGCGAACCGAGCTGCCACACGAACCAGCCGAGGACCGTGTATCCGCGTGTGCTCATGACTCCCTCCTTCCCCGGTTCCGGATTCGGTATGCCATCCGCGACTGAAGCGACCAGAGCTCGATGAAGCCGGGCGAGGCCTGCTGGGAGAAGAGCCCGCCGGACTCGCCGAAGCCGGCCAGTGCCGGGTCGTAGAGGGCGTTGGGCGACTCCCGCGCCACGGGCCGCACGCTCCCCTTGAAGAGGCGCAGCGTGACCGACCCCGTGACCTGCTCGTTGACCGAGTCCATGAAGGCGTTCAGGTCGTCCAGGAGCGGCTCATACCAGAGGCCGGCGTAGACGAGATAGGCCCAGTGGTTGTCGAGCTGGGGCTTGAAGGTGTTCTGGTGAATCGTGCCGACCAGCTTCTCGAGCTCCTTGTGCGCGGGCAGGATCAGCGCGGCCGCGGGGACCTCGTAGAGATCGCGCACCTTGAGGCCGACGATCCGGTCCTCGATGTGATCGACGATGCCGACGCCGTGGCGGGCGCCCAGCTCGCCGGCGCGCTCGAGCAGCTCGACCAGCGGCAGCCGCTCGCCGTTGAGGGCCACCGGGCAGCCGCGCTCGAACTCGACCGTCACGTCCTCGGGCTCGTCGGGCGCGTCGGTGGGATCGGTGACCAGGTTGAAGACGTCGTCGTGCGGCGGCTCGGCGATGTCCTCGATCGGCCCTCCCTCGCTCGAGCGACCCCAGAGGTTGTCGTCGATCGAGTAGGGCGGCGACTCGGTGCCTCCCTTCACCTTGATGCCGTGCTCGCGCGCGTAGGCGATCTCCTCCTCGCGGCCCATCTGCCAGCCGCGCTCGGGGGCGATGATCTTCAGCTCCGGGTCGAGGGCGAGCACGGTCGCCTCGATCCGCACCTGGTCGTTGCCCTTGCCGGTGCAGCCGTGGGCGATCGTGTCGCAGCCGGCCTCGCGGGCCTTCTCGACGG
>JBJMLJ010000299.1:0-10359 GCA_045805365.1 Thermoleophilaceae bacterium | reverse complement strand
CGATCGCGCGGCCAATCCCGCGTGCCCCTCCGGTTACGAGCGCGACCCTCTCGGCCATCGGCGGGCTAGCGTAGCCGCCGAGCGAGCGAGGAGGACCACATGGAGCTGACGGACGTGCGTTATGAGGTGCAGGACGGACTGGCCTGGATCACGATCGACCGGCCGGAGCGGATGAACGCCTTCCGTGCCCGCACGGTCGACGAGCTGGTCCACTGCCTCAAACGGGCGTGGGCGAGTCGGGAGGTCGGCGTCGTGGCCCTCACCGGCGCCGGCGATCGTGCGTTCTGCACCGGCGGCGACCAGAAGCAGCGCGCCGAGACCGGCGACTACGGGCCCTCGGAGACTGGTCTGTTCGAGGTCGAGTACCTGCACCGGCTGATCCGCGACGTCCCGAAGCCGGTGGTCGCCGCGGTCAACGGCTACGCAATCGGGGGCGGCCACGTGCTCCACGTGCTCTGCGACCTCTCGATCGCGGCCGACACCGCCGTCTTCGGCCAGACGGGCCCGCGCGTCGGCTCCTTCGACGCCGGCTTCGGCACCGCCTACCTCGCCCGTGTCGTGGGCGAGAAGCGGGCCCGGGAGATCTGGTGCCTCTGCCGCCGCTACGACGCCGAGACCGCCGAGCGCTGGGGCCTCGTCAACCGCGTGGTGCCCGCGGCCGAGCTGCGGGCCGAGGTGCGCCGCTACGCCGACGAGATCCTCGCCCTCTCGCCCACCGCCCTTCGCTTCCTCAAGCAGTCCTTCAACGCCGACACCGAGCACCTCGCCGGCGTCGGCCAGCTGGCGTTCTCGGGTCTCGAGTCGTTCCTCGGCTCCGACGAGGCCGAGGAGGGCGTCCGCGCCTTCGCGGAGAAGCGCAAGCCCGACTTCGCGCAGTTCCGATGAGGCTCCCCGGCCGCGGCTCCGAGGCGATCAGCCCCACGGCCCACTACACGGGCTACGTCTGGGCGCGCAACGGGCTGTCGCATCCCGAGCTCGCCTCCTGGCAGGGGCGCGTGCTGTTCGAGAGCGTTCGGCCCTCGATGCTCGTGCTCGGCACGCTCGGCGGCCCGAGCCTCGAGCCCTACCTCCTCGCCCGCCACCGGGCGATCGACGAGCTGCTCGAGCGGGAGATCGAGCAGCACGGGCGGGTGCAGGCGATCGAGGTGGCCTGCGGCCTGTCGCCGCGGGGCTGGCGCTTCACGCAGCGCTACGGCGACAGCATCACCTACGTCGAGGCCGACCTGCCCGACATGGCGAAGCGCAAGCGCGAGGCCCTCGCGCGGATGGGCTCGCTGAGCGAGCATCACCGGGTCGAGGACGTCGACGCCCTGCGCGAGGACGGTCCCGGCAGCCTCGCCGCGATCGCCGAGCAGCTCGACGTGAACGTCCCGCTGGTGATCCTCACCGAGGGCCTCCTGAGCTATCTGGACCGCGACGACGTCCTCGCCATCTGGAGGCGCTTCGCCGACGCGCTCATGGGCTTCCCGAGCGGGCGCTACCTGTGCGACCTGCACGTGTCGGAGGACGCGAGCGGGCCGCACGTCGAGGCCTTCAGGGCCATCCTCTCGCTGTTCGTCCGCGGGCCGGTGCGGATGCACTTCGAGGACGCGGCCGAGGCAGAGGACGAGCTCCGGAAGGCGGGCTTCGCCGAGGCCGCCGTGCGGAGGGTCGAGTCGCCCTATGTCCGAATCGTCGACGCGGCCGTCTAGCGCTTCTTGACCACCAGGCGGTCGTCGTCGATGGCCGCCACCTCCCAGGCGTGGCCCGGCCGGTCGCCGTCGGCGCCGAGCACCAGGCTGTCGCCCTCGAGCGACCAGGAGCCGCTCGACTCCTCGGGCACGTCGACCGGCCCCGGCGAGCGCTCCGAGTAGGTCCCGTCGCCCCGCAGCTCGAAGGAGGTCCGACCGCGCGACGGCGGAAACGGATGGCTCGCGGGACGGAAGACCATCTCGTCGTCCGTGTCCTCCTCGTGCGAGTGGACCCAGCGGCCCTCGAGCTTGTCCGCTGGTCTCAGAGGCCGGCCAGCTTCTTCCTCGGACCGGCGAGGGCCGCGTTCATCCGCGCGATCTGCGCGGTGGTGAACATGAACATCGACGCGTCGTCGACGTAGTCCATGTAGTTCATGAACATGTCGCCGTTGGGGCCGTTGTTGCAGGTCACGTGCGGGAAGCTCGGCTTGCCGAAGTTCGCCGCCTGGGCCGCCGGCGTGTCGGCGACGAAGTCGTTGCCGCTGCAGTCGTTGCGGTCGCCCCAGATGTGGCGGAGGTTGAGGAAGTGCCCGACTTCGTGGGTCGCGGTGCGGCCCTTGTCGAAGGGCGCCTTCGCCGTCCCCTGGGTGCCGAAGGCCGTGTAGAGGATCACCACGCCGTCGGTGGCCTCCGGCCCGCCGGGAAACTGGGCGTAGCCGAGCAGACCGTCGCCGAGGTTGCAGACCCAGAAGTTGAGGTAGCGGTCCGTTGGCCACGGATCCACGCCTCCGGTCTTCTTCGACTTGACCCCGTTGGTGACGTCGAACGTAGTGGCCGTGGTGACGGTGCGGGTGATGCCCGAGGTCCTCTTGCCACTCGGGTCCTTGGTGGCCAGCGCGAACTGGATCTTGCTGTCCAACACGAGCGACTTCCACGGCGCCGGGACCTTGCTCTTGTCGCGGTTCTTGGCCCGGTAGTCGCGGTTCAGCGCTGTGATCTGGCTCTTGACCTGGGCGTCGGAGATGTTCTCCTCGTCGGTCCGGTGCACCACGTGGACGACCACCGGGATCGTGATCAGCTTGGCCGCGACCCGCATGGCCTGGCCGCTCGCGAGGCTGCGCCTCGTCTGCTCCTCGACCTCGAGCCGCCTGGCGCGGTACTCGGGCTTGGTCTCGGCCAGGAGCTCGTGGACCACCATATGGGCACAGGTACGACGTCTGGGTGTCTTCGCAGGGCTCATAGGGGTTAGCTTCTCCGCCCACCCCGCCGGATGCAAGGTCAGTCGTTGCGCGCCCGCGAGGGCTGCACGCGCTTGGGCTCGCCGGGCATCTTGGGGTAGTCCGGCGGGTAGGGCATGTCGCCCTCCTCGTCGCGCTCGTACATCTCGAGCAGCGGCTCCAGGGAGTGGTGGACGTCGTCGATCGCCGCGAAGCGGTCGCCGACCGCCGCAAAGCGCGCCGGCATCGTCGCGACGGTGAAGTCCTCCGGCTGGGCCTCCGACACCTCCTCCCAGGCGAGCGGCGCGGAGACGGGGGCGCCGGGCTTGGGGCGCACGCTGTAGGGGGAGGCGATCGTGCGATCGCGGGCGTTCTGGTTGTAGTCGACGAATATGCGCTCGCCGCGCTCCTCCTTCCACCACTTCGTCGTCACCTGCCCCGGCATCCGCCGCTCGAGCTCGCGCCCGAAGGCGATCGCCGCGTGGCGCACGTCCGTGAACGTCCAGCGGGGCTCGATCCGCACGTAGATGTGTAGGCCACGGCCCCCGGAGGTCTTCGGGAAGCCGGCGTAGCCGAGCTCGTCGAGCAGCGCCCGCGCCTCCCCGGCGATCCGCACGGCGTCGTCGAAGTCGGTCCCGGGCTGCGGGTCGAGATCTATCCGCAGCTCGTCGGGGTGGTCGACGTCCGCGCGCCGCACCGGCCAGGGGTGGAACGTGAGCGTGCCCATCTGCGCGCACCAGGCGACGACGGCGGGCTCCGTCGGGCACACCTCGTCGGCGTGGCGGCCCGAGGGGAACTGGATGCGGCACGTCTCGACGTAGTCGGGCGCCCCCTTTGGAATGCGCTTCTGGTAGAAGGCGTCGCCCTTGTGGCCCTCCCGTGTCGTCAGGGTCATCCCCGGGAAGACGCCCTTCGGCCAGCGCTCGAGCGTGGTCGGCCGCTCGCTGAGGGCGCGCATGATCCCGTCGCCGACCGCAACGTAGTACTCCGCGATCTGGAGCTTCGTGACCTCCGCGGTCCGCTCGCTGGCGGGGAAGATCACTCGGTTGGGGTTCGAGACGCGCACCTCGCGGCCGTCGACCTCCAGGATCACCTGTTCGGACGGCATTTCGGGAGGATATGACCCGTGGCCGAGCTCGAAGTAATCGCCGGCGACGTGACCAGGCTCGAGGTCGACGCGATCGCCAACGCCGCCAACACGCAGCTGATGCACGGCGGCGGGGTCGCCGGGGCCATCAGCAGGGCCGGCGGGCCCGACGTCCAGCGCGAGTCCGACGAGAAGGCCCCGATCGGGCTCGGCGAGGCCGTCGAGACGACGGCGGGCGACATGCCCGCCCGCTACGTCATCCACGCGGCGACGATGGAGCTCGGCGGCCCCACCTCCGCGGAGATCATCGAGCGCGCCACCCGCTCGACGCTCGCCAGGGCGGAGGAGCTCGACTGCCGCTCGCTCGCGCTCGTCGCGTTCGGCACCGGCGTGGGCGGCTTTCCGCTCGAGGAGGCCGCGCGGGTCATGGTCGGCGCGGCCCGGGAGCACGAGGGATCGCTGGAGCGGATCCTCTTCGCCGTGCGCGGCGAGGAGGCCGAGCGCGCCTTCCGCGCGGCCCTTTGAGCCTCCCCGTCCTCGTCGCGCCCGACAGCTTCAAGGGCAGCTTCAGCGCCGCCGAGGTGGCGGCGGCCATCGCTGCCGGCCTCCGGGATGCCGGGCGCGAGGCTTTCGAGCTTCCGGTGGCCGACGGCGGCGAGGGGACCATGGACGTGCTGGGCGGCGAGCTGCGCACGGCGCGGGTGAGCGATCCGCTGGGCCGCCCAGTCGAGGCCTCGTTCGCCCTGCTCGACGAGAGCCGCACCGCCGTGGTCGAGACCGCGCAGGCGAGCGGCTTCGCCCTGCTCGCCGAGCAGGAGCGCGACGCCTACGCGGCGTCGACTCGCGGCACCGGCGAGCTGATCGCGGCGGCGGTGGAGGCGGGCGCGGAGAAGGTCCTCGTCACGGTCGGCGGCTCGGCCACGATGGATGGCGGCGCCGGGGCGGTGGAGGCCTTGGAGGGCATCGAGGTCGAGATCGAGGTTCTCTGCGACGTGCGCACGCCGTGGGAGAAGGCCCCGTCGGTCTACGGGCCGCAGAAGGGCGCCGATCCCGCCACGGTCGAGCGGCTCGAGAAACGGCTCGACCAGCTCGCCGACCGGGCGCCCCGCGACCCCCGCGGCGAGCCGTTGACGGGCGCCGCGGGCGCCCTGTCCGGCGGCCTCTGGGCGTTCCGCGGGGCGAAGCTCTTCGCGGGCGCCCCCTACGTTCTGGACGCCGTCGGCTTCGACGAGCGCATGCGCGAGTCGGCGTTCGTGGTCACCGGCGAGGGCAAGCTCGACGAGCAGACCATCCAGGGAAAGATCGTCGGCGAGGTCGCCACGCGCTGCCGCCAGGGCGGGGTCGCCTGCCACGCCGTGGTTGGCCAGAACGCACTGGAGCCGTTCGAGGCGCGCATCCTGGACCTGGCGAGCGTGACCGAAGCGGGGACGCTCGACGCGCTGCGGGCGGCCGGCGCGGCGCTTGTCGCCAGCTAGCCGCCCGCGGCCCGATCGCGGTGCATTCCTGGATAGACCACCGTATAGGGGGTCAGGGCAGGAATGCCGGCCCGTCTAGGCCAGGGCCGCCGGGATCGGCGCGCCGCTGCGGCGCTCCACCGACACCGCGTACGCGCGCGGGCGGAACCTCAGGATCGGGTCGTCAGAGAGCTCGATGCCGTCGGTCACGCGGGTGGGGTCCAAGACGAGCACGTCGTCGCCCTGCTCGCGTTCGGTGTCCTCGCCTCCGAGCTCGAGCCGCCCGACCTCGACCTTCTGGCGCTCCTCGGGCCAGGCGGCCGTGGGGTCGTCGATCGGGTCGCCGTCCTCGGCGAGCACGACCAGGAGCTTGAAGGCCGCCCCCGAGCGCTCGACGATGTCCTCGGCCAGGTAGTGGCGGCCGCGCTCGCGCGCCTCCTCGTCGGAGATCGACCTCTCCCCCTCCTCGGGCACGAAGCGGTAGCGCAGCCAGCGCCCGTTGCCCTCGGAGTCGACCCAGCTGAACGAGTGGATGCTGTTGTAGGCCGCAGTCGCGTAGCTCTCCGGCGGCGAGGCGCCGACGGCGGCCTGGACGGATTGCTGCGCCTCCGGGTGCTCGCCAAGCCAGGCGCCGAGCTTCTCCATGTTCGGCTGCCCGGTCTCCGGGTCGGGCTTGCGCAGGCGCGTGAACTCGAGGAAGTCCTCGGGAGTGCGCGCAAAGAAGCAGGGGATGCTGAGCGCGACGATGTCCGTCGTCGAGCCGTCCGGCAGGTAGAACTTGACGGCCATCCCGCGGCCCTCGCGCGCGTAGTCCGGGATCTCGGGGTTGCCGCCGCCGTTGGAGAAGCGGACGGTCGCCCGCACGGGCTCGCCTTGCATGTGGGCGGCCGTGGTCAGCCCGGCCGCCTCGGCCGTCGGCGTGAAGGTCGCCGTCAGCAGGACGCCCTTGGCGTGCGCCGACCTGTGCCCGGGATGAACCCCCGAGATGTCGTTGATCGCGTTGACGGCCTGCTCCGCCAGCGACTCGGCCACGGACGGACCATACTGTGCCGATGGCCGACCGGTACGGCGCAACAGTGGTGATCGACCGCCCAATCGACAAGGTGTTCGCCTTCCTCGCGGACGGCACGAACGACAAGAAGTTCAGCCCGAGGGTGCTCGAGATCGCCAAGACCACCGACGGCCCGCAAGGGGTTGGGACCGTCTACGCCAGCACGGTCAAGGACGCGGGCATGAAGAGCCGGCGCGAGTTCGAGCTGACCGAGTTCGACGCCCCCAGCAGGATCCGCTGGAAGGAGCTCTCGAAGAACATGATCACCGTCCCGGAGGGCGGCTACGACCTGTCGCCGGCGGGGGAGGGCACCGAGCTGAGCTTCTTCAACGTGTTCGAGGGTCACGGCTTCGGAAAGCTGCTGATGCCGTTGGCGCTGCGCTCGGCGCGGAAGGGCGCCGACGACTTCGCCCGCTCGATCAAGGACGCGGTGGAAGCGGACGTTGCCGCCTAGGGCGACGCTCCTGCCGGTGCTGGTCCCGCTGGCCATCGCAGGCTGCGGCGGGACTCAGATCGACCATTCCAAGGTCGAGAACCTGCTGATCGGCAAGGCGCCGGCCGGCGGGGCAACGGTGAAATCGGCGGACTGCCCCAGCGGGATCGACGCGAAGGCGGGCAAGAGCTTCGACTGCAAGGTGAAGATGAGCGATGGCACCAGCGGCACCTGGACCGTGAACGTGGTCGACTCGAAGGGGGAGGTCACCGCGTCGGGCGCGGACTTCTCCTCGAGCGCGCCTGCGCGGAAGGGCGGCCCGACCGAGGTCGGCAAGACGAAGGACGTCCCCGCCGGCCACGGAATCAAGCTGCGCGTGACGCTGCTCGCCTACAAGCCGAACGCCGGCCCGGTGAACGACGACGCGATGGCCCACGTCAGCACCGTGACGCTGCGGATCGTCAACCCGTCCAGCAAGAGCTACACGAGCGATCCGTTGTCGGCCATCACGATCCTGCACGACACGGCCGGCGCCGGCGCGAGCACCGATGACTCGAAGACGAACGGGAGCCAGCCGTGCTCACGCAGCTTCTGGGCCCAGAAGCTCAAGCTGGCACCAGGCGCGTCGGTCAAGGGCTGCATCCCCTACCACGTGGGAGACAACGAGGACGTCGTCGACTTCAACCTCGGGCCGGGGGGCGGCGCCGGGGTGACCTGGAAGCTCGGCTGAAGCCGAGACCGCGCCATTCGCACTGCGCATTTCCACCCGAACAACACACGGGCGCTCCCGGGGGAGCGCCCGTGCTGCCTCACCCGTGCGGCGACCTGGTCGGCCGCCGCGACTGGGGCTACCTCATCCCGAGCGTGGGGCGGAAGCCCTTGTACTCGGGTGTGTGCTCCCAGTCCTCGTCGGACTCCGCCATGACCATGCGGCCGACGGAGCCCAGTCCGACGAACAGGAACGCGCCGCCCACGATCGCCAGCCAATTCAGCGCGGCCGGATTCGCGATCGCGAAGCACACCGCGGCGACCGCCAGGAACAGCGCCATCCACCACTGGACGGCGTGTGCCCGGTAGAGCCCGATGGCCAGGCAGATCAGGCCGAGGCTGAGCGCGAACGAGACCACGAAGAACGGGATCACGACCCCGGTCGTGTGGTGCAGGCTGTGGAACAGCGACGTCATCGCCGCCCTGTTTCCGCCGGCGGCCGCCTGCCAGCCGACGAAGCCGTCCATCGTCACGAGCCCGGTCAGCGCGAGCAGGCCGAGCAGCCCCAGGCCCCCGCCCACGTGCCCGAACGCCACCTGGCGCTCGCGCAGCATGTGCATCAGGCCGAGAACCGCAGGGACGGCCAGCGCGATCGAGATCAGGATCAGCAGATGAGCGACGTACCACTGATCGAGGTGATCCGCGATGACGGCGAGCTGTGCGCCCTCGCTGGTCTTGCTCTCGGGGTGAATCACGAGTCCCACGAGCAGGACGAGCGGGCCGAACATCATGCACATGCCCGCGACCATCTTGCGGAAATGGTGAGCATCGGAGAGACGCCTCATCGAACCTCCTAGTCCGATCGATCTCTTGTGCCGAATGTTACACCCGGTCGTGCGGATCGTTACGAACGAGATTCGGCCGAAACGCTGAGCGAGAAGGCCGCGCCGAAGGTCTCGCCCGGGTCGACCCGCCGCAGGCCGTCGCCGGACACGAGCGCATTCGTCGGCGCCGTCATCGGCTCGAAGCAGATGAAGTCCTGGCCCGGCGGCGCGTACACCTGCGCGATCGGATAGCCCTCCCCGAACGCGAGCTCGATGCGGCGTCCGCCACCCTCGAGCGCGAAGACCGGCGGCTCCGCGAGCTCGGGAAAGAGGTCGTCGTAGGTCCGGTCGCCGAGCGGGCCCGGCTCGATCGCGATCGGCTGGCTGCGCCCGGTCGGGATGCCGCGCTCGTCGAGCTCCGCGTGGCGCCTCGCCGGGAGCTCCACGCGCCACTCGCCCCGCGGTACGGCGGGCAGGGTCAGGTAGGGATGCCAGCCGAACGCGATCGGCACGGGCCTGTCGCCGGATGCGTGGACGGTGGTCCTGACGGTCAGCCGCGCGCCGGCCAGCTCGGCGTCGACGCGCAGGTCGTGCGCGAAGGGAAAGCCGCTCATGAGCTCCTCGTGGGCGGCGAAGTCGAGCCGGGCCGAGAGCCGAGCGGAGTCGCTCGCGATCAACTCCCAGAACGGCGAGGCGGTGAGCAGCCCGTGGATGGGTAGCCCGTTCGGGTCGTGGCGGACCAGCGGAGAGTCGACCTCGCGGTCGATCCGGTTGGCCCAGGGGTGGAGCAGCGGGATGCCGAAGGTCGAGCCGGTCTCGCGGTACTTCGCCAGACCGCCGCGCTGGCCGAGGAGCTCCTCGCCGCGATGGCGGAGCGAGCAGCCGACCATTCCCGCGTCGGGCGCGAACGCGGCGGTCAGGCTCCCGGACGCGAGCTCGATCATCGCGATTCCGCCAGCGAGCGGACCACCGCCTCGTAGAAGCCCTCCCCGTGGGAGCCCTCGGTGACCTCGACGTTGGCGAAGCCGGCGGCCGCCGAGCGGAGCTCGGGGTCCTTGTCCAGCGCGTTCGCGACGAGGAAGAAGCGGCCGACCGAGCGGGCGACCTCGAGGTCCTCGCGCGAGTCGCCCACGGCAAGGCACTGCTCGGGGGCGTAGCCGCGGGCGCGCATGTGCGCCTCGACCGCCGCGGCCTTGGAGGCGGTAGCCGGGATCAGGTGGTAGGCGTGCGGCGGCCCGGAGAGGTCGAGCCGGGTCTCGCGCGCGGGGATCGTCCCGTTGTCGACGAGCCGCAGCTCGCCGTGGCCCTCCGAGGCGAGCAACCCGTTGGCCTCGGCTGTGTCCACCAGCCCGCGGAACACGTGCGACACCTCACGGCCCAGGTGCCAGGGAGCGTGTGGCTCGAGCCTTCCCGAGTAGCGCTCGAGCAGGAGCGCCGGCGCCCCGGACTCCTCGACCTGTGCATGGATGGTCTTGCCATCGCGCGGCTGGAGCTCGCCGGTCAGGAATGTCTCCTCGCCGTCGATCACCATGCCCGACCCGACCTCGAAGATGTAGGCGGTCTGGCCGAGCAGGCGCGCATCCTCCATGACCTGGGTGCGGCGCCGGCCCGACTTGATCACCACCTCCACACCGGCGCGGTGACACGCCTCGAGAGCCCGGGCTGGCAGCAGCGTGAAGTTGCCCTCGCCGTCGCGGAAGAGCGAGGCGCCGCGTCCGAGCAGGGTGCCGTCGAGGTCCGTGTAGACGCAGCGGATCGCCACTACCAGGTGACGTCCTGCACGATCTCCGCGTCGCCCGGGATGCGGGGGCCGAAGACGAGCAGCTCGAGGCCCTCCGTTCCCGCCTCGAACGCCCGCGTGACCTCCGGCGAGATCCGGATGGCGTCCATCGGCCGGACCTCGACGAGCTCGTCG
>JBJMLJ010000298.1:0-5683 GCA_045805365.1 Thermoleophilaceae bacterium | reverse complement strand
GAGCTGCGGCTGAAGGAGTCCGATCGGATCAAGGGCGTGGTCACCGCCCTCAGCGGCCTCGGTGCCGACATCGAGGACACCGGCGACGGCTTCGCGATCCGCGGCGGCTCGGGCCTTCGCGGCGGCGTCCTCGACGCACGCGGCGACCACCGCATGGCCATGCTCGGGGCGGTCGCCGGCCTGGCCTCGGAGGAGGGGGTCGAGGTGGTCGGAATGGAGGCGGCCGGGGTGTCCTATCCCGGCTTCGAGGCGGACCTGCGGGCGCTGCTGTGACGCCGTCCGGCAACATCGCGATTGCCCGGCGAGTCTGGGAGGGCATCGTCCAGAACGCCGCCGCCGCCCGAGGACGCGCATTCTCCGATCCCGCCTGGCATCCGGAGGTCGAGTACGTCGAGGACCCGAGCTGGCCCGGCAGCGGCACCTACCGCGGCGCCGACCGGGTGGGGGCGCGCTTCTCCGAGTACCTCGAGATCCTCGGCGAGGTGGCTGTTGAGGTCGAGGAGGTGCGGGAGGTCGCGGACGACCTGGTCCTCTCGATCTGGCGCATGCGCGGGAAGACCACGACCGGCTACCCGTACGAGCAGGAATGGGCCTGGTTGTGGACGTTCGCTGACGGCCGCATCATCCGCTGGCAAGCGTTCCTCGACAATGAGGCGGCCCTCGAGGCGGCCGGCGTGCGGGAGTAGGCTCGAAGGCGTGACGGAGTTCCGCAGCGTCCGCGTCGCCGCGATACAGGCCACGCCCGTGATCCTGGACGCGGACGCCACCATCGACAAGACGATCGGCCTGATCGGCGACGCCGCGGCGGACGGAGCCGAGCTGGTCGTCCTGCCCGAGACCTTCGTGCCGCTCTACCCGTCGAACGCCTGGGCGCGCCAGGCGGCCTCGTTCGGGGGCAACGACGAGCTCTGGGAGCGGCTCTGGGAGAACTCGGTCGACGTGCCCGGGCCGCACGTGGACCGTCTCGTCGAGACCTGCCGCCGGCTCGGGGTCCACGTCGCCATCGGCGTGAACGAGCGGGAGTCGGAGCGGCCCGGCTCGCTCTACAACACCCTGCTGCTGCTCAGCTCCGACGGAGTACAGCTGAAGCACCGGAAGCTCGTGCCGACCCACCACGAGCGCCTCTTCCACGCCTTCGGGGCCGGGGACGACATCGAGGTCGCCGAGACGCCCCTCGGCCGGGTCGGCGGCCTGATCTGCTGGGAGAACCGGATGCCGCTGGCGCGCTGGGCCGTCTACCAGCAGGGCCCGCAGATCTGGCTGGCCCCGAACGCGGACGACTCCGACGGCTGGCTCGCGAGCATGCGCCACATTGCGATCGAGTCGGGGGCCTTCGTCGTGTCGATCCCCCAGTACATCCCGCGCGAGGCCTTCCCGGACGACTTCCCGCTCGAGCTCCCGAACCAGGAGGTCTTCGGCCGCGGCGGCGCGGCGATAGTCGAGCCGACCTGGGGCAACGTGATCGCAGGCCCGCTCTACGACCGCGAGGGAATCGTCACGGCCGACTGCGACCTGCGCGAGGGCCTCCACGCCAAGCGCTGGTTCGACGCGGTGGGCCACTACAGCGCCAAGGCGGCGCTGGGGGGCGGACCGGCGCCCGGCGCGGCCGTGGAGCCGGTCGACGGGGACACCTCGGGCGACTAGCCGTGGTCGTGGCGATCGACGGACCCGCCGGCGCGGGCAAGAGCACGGTCGCGCGCGCGGTCGCCGAGGCGCTCGGCTTCCCCTATCTCGACTCCGGCGCGATGTACCGCGCGGCGGCGCTGATGCTGCTGCGCCACGGCGGCGCCGCCTCCGAGCGCGCCGAGGAGCTCGAGCTGGAGCTGGGCGATCGGGTGATCGCGAACGGTGAGGACGTGACGGAGGCGATCCGCGACCCCGAGGTCTCGGAGTCGGCGTCGCGGATCGCCACGAACGAGAAGGTCCGCGCCGCCCTGGTCGCCAAGCAGCGCGAGCTCCTCAGCCGGGGCGACTGGGTGGCCGAGGGCCGCGACATCGGCACGGTCGTGGCGCCGCAGGCCCCGGTCAAGGTGTTCCTGACGGCCAGTCCGGAGGAGAGGGCGCGCCGGCGCGCCGATGAGCTCGGCACCGACGCCGGGACCGTCCTGCGCGACCAGACCCTCCGGGACGAGCAGGACCGCTCGCGCACGCATTCGCCGCTGCGGCCGGCGCCCGACGCGGTCGAGCTCGACACGACCGGCCTAGGCGTGGACGAGGTCGTCGAGCGGGTCGTCGACCTCGTTCGGATGGCGGAGCGCCGCCTGGGGACGTAGATGCCGCCGCCCAAGGTCGCGGTAGTCGGCTATCCGAACGTGGGCAAGTCGACGCTCGTCAACCGCCTCAGCGGGAGCCGCGAGGCCGTGGTGCACGAGCAGTCGGGGGTCACCCGCGATCGCAAGGAGGTCGAGGCGGACTGGAACGGCCGCGTCTTCACGCTGGTGGACACCGGCGGCGTGGACGCGGCCGAGGCGGGCGACCTGGCCGAGGCGGTCCGCGGCCAGGCCCGGGCGGCGCTGGCGGAGGCCGAGCTCGCGCTGCTGGTGGTCGACGCCCGGGCGGGGCTGCGCCCCGGCGACGCCGAGCTCGCCGGCGAGCTGCGCGGCGGGCCGGTGCCGGTGGTGGTGGCGGCCAACAAGGTCGACGCCGCGACCCAGACGGGTCTCGCGGCCGAGTTCTACGGGCTCGGGCTGGGCGACCCGATCGCGGTCTCGGCCACCCAGGGGCTCGGGACGGGCGACCTCCTCGACCTCATCGTCGAGCGCCTGCCGGAGTCGGCCGCCGAGGAGGACGATTCGACGCGGCTCGCGGTGATCGGCCGGCCGAACGTCGGCAAGTCGTCGCTCGTCAACAAGCTCCTGGGGGAGGAGCGGGTGATCGTCACCCCCCTCGCCGGCACGACCCGCGACGCGATCGACACCCGGATCGAGTTCGACGGCCGGCCGCTGACCCTCGTGGACACCGCCGGGCTGCGAAGGCGGACCAAGGTCGCCGGGACCGTCGACTACTACGCGCAGATCCGCTCGGAGCACGCCGCCCAGCGGGCGAGCGTCGCGATCGTCGTGTGCGACGCGAGCGAGGGCGTGACGAGCGAGGACCTCCGCATCGCCGACATGGCGATGCACGCCAAGTGCGCCACGGTCATCGCCCTCAACAAGTGGGACCTGACGCGCACGGACCTGGAGGACGCCAAGGCGCGCGTCGCGACCAAGCTGCGCCAGCGGCCGCGCGTACTCGCCGTCTCGGCCCTGACCGGGCGCGGCCTGCGCCGCTTGGTGGCCGAGGCGGTGGACCTCGCCGACCGCGCCCGCGAGCGCATTCCCACGCCGGAGCTGAACCGCTTCCTGTCCGACCTCCAGTCCGCCCGCGAGCCGCCGGCGGTGCGCGGCAGACGGCTCCGGCTCTACTACATGACCCAGTTCGAGACCGACCCGCCCCGCTTGGCCGTGCAGGTCAACGACCGCGCGCGCGTCACCCGCGATTACGCCTATTTCCTCGAGAACCGATTGCGGGATCGTTACGGCCTGGAGGGGGTGCCGCTCGTGATCGACTTCAAGAAGAGCGGCTAGGCACGAGCTCGTCCAGCGCATCCGCGAGGCCGTTCAGGTCGGACAGCTCGCGGGTCGGCGGAGGCTCGTGGCTCTGGCCCAGGCGGTTGATCCACACCGACCGGATGCCGAGCTCGTGCGCCGGCGCGATGTCGTGGAAGTGGCTCTGGGCGACGTGGACGTGGCGCTCCCGGTCCACCGGATAACTGGCCAGGAACTCCTCCCAGTGGCCGCGGGCGGGCTTGTAGGAGCCGATGTCGCCGGCGACGACGGCGCCCTCGAACGGCACGCCGATCGCCACGAGCGAGGAGTCGATCAGGTCCCGGTCGCTGTTCGAGAGGGCGACGAGCTTCCAGCCGCGGTCGTGGGCCTCTCGCAGCGCGCCGGGCACCTCCTCGAACACCGGCCAGCCCGGCAGGGACCGCCCCAGGGCGTCGCGTTCGCCGTCCGGCAGCTCGGTACCGGTCTCGCCGGCCAGCCGCTCCAGCGCGCGCGCCATCACCTCGCGATAGGGCGCCCCGGGCTCCGCGGATTGGATCTCGGGCTCGATCTCGTGGTAGCGGGCGAGCAGCTCGTCCGCCGCGTCGGCCCCGAACAGGCGCGCGAGCTCCGCCCGAATGCCCGCGTTCCAGTCGACGAGGGTGCCGTAGCAGTCGAAGGTGGCCCAGCGGGCATCGGACGCCATGGCTTAAGGATGCCGGACGCTCGCTACCCTTCGCCGACCCATGACGACAGAAAAGCTTTCAGACAACGAGTTCCTGTTCACGTCCGAGTCGGTCACCGAGGGCCACCCGGACAAGATGGCCGACCAGATCTCCGACGGCGTCCTCGACGCCGTGCTGGAGAAGGATCCGAACGGCCGCGTGGCATGCGAGACGCTGGTGAACACCGGGCTCGTCGTCGTCTCGGGCGAGATCACGACCGAGAGCTACGTCGACATCCCCAAGATCGCGCGGCAGACGATCAAGAAGATCGGCTACCACGGCGGCAGGTACGGCTTCGACTGCGAGTCGTGCGCCGTGATCACCGCGATCGACGAGCAGTCGCCCGACATCGCCCAGGGCGTCGACTCCGCCTACGAGTCGCGCCACGACCCGGCCGACGAGGACCCGCTCGACAAGGCCGGGGCGGGCGACCAGGGGATGATGTTCGGCTACGCCGCGCGCGAGACCAGGGAGCTCATGCCGATGCCGATCTCGCTGGCGCACAAGCTGGCGCACCGGCTCGCCGAGGTCCGCCGCGGAGACGTCATGCCCTACCTCGGGCCGGACGGCAAGACCCAGGTCACCGTCCGCTACGAGAACGGCCGCCCGATCGAGATCGAGAAGGTCCTCATCTCGACCCAGCACAAGGACGGCATCGACGCCGAGACGCTGATCAAGCCGGACCTGTGGGAGCACGTCGTTCACCCGGTCCTCCCGGGCGAGCTCTACGACGAGAAGAAGCTCCACGACGGCTCGGACCACTTCCTCGTCAACCCGACCGGGAAGTTCGTGATCGGCGGCCCCGTCGGCGACTGCGGGCTCACCGGCCGCAAGATCATCATCGACACCTACGGCGGCATGGCCCGCCACGGCGGCGGCGCCTTCTCGGGCAAGGACCCGTCGAAGGTCGATCGCTCGGCCGCCTACGCCGCCCGCTACGTCGCCAAGAACGTGGTGGCCGCCGGTCTCGCGGACCGCTGCGAGGTCCAGGTCGCCTACGCCATCGGCGTCGCCCGTCCGGTCTCCGTGATGGTCGAGACCTTCGACACCGAGCGCGTCTCGCGGACGAAGATCGCCGAGCTGATCGAGGAGAACTTCGACCTCCGTCCCGGCGCCTTCCGCCAGTACCTCAACCTGCACCGGCCGATCTTCCAGAAGACCGCGGCCTACGGCCACTTCGGCCGCGAGGACCACGACTTCACCTGGGAGAAGACCGACAAGGCCGACGAGCTGCGCGCGGCCGCCGGCCTCGCCGAGCGCGAGTCCGAGCCCGCCAGCGCTTAGTCTGAAGGCGAAGTAGGCCGGCGCACGCGGTAGACGGCGACGTCGCCCTTCACGCCCTTGAAGCGGCGTCTGCCGGCGAACGACCAGGCCCAGTCGCCGCCCGTGGCGTCGCGCACCTCGTCCGTGGCCACCACGCTGCCCGGCCGGGCG
>JBJMLJ010000297.1:0-3358 GCA_045805365.1 Thermoleophilaceae bacterium | reverse complement strand
GAGCGCCTGCATGGGGTGGATCTCGGTCTGCTCCCCGCGCAGCGGGTTCTTCGTCATCGGGCCGCTGCCGGGCAGGAAGTAGTCGGGGTCCGAGATGCCCTCGCCCCAGTGGCCGCAGTCCCAGACCCAGGGGCCCAACATCTTCACCCGGTCTCCCTCGGTCGGCCAGATCCAGCGCGGCGCCACGTTCGACTCCCACTCGACGTGGATCCGGTCGGTGTCCTCGGCGGGCTTGCCGTCGCCGCCGAGCGCGAAGTTGCCGTTCTTCGCCTTCGGGTCGCCACCGAGCAGGTAGCCGTAGGCCGGGTCGGGGGCGATGTTCGAGTCGATGTCGTAGCTCAGGTGGTTCTCGGGCAGGTCCTCGCCGGCCGGCGAGGTGCCGTGCGCGATCCCCTCGAGCTCGCGGACCTTGGGCTGGCCGCCGTAGACGTACACCCATTCCGGGGAAGAGAAGGTGAGCAGGCCGGCCGGGCTGCGCTGGCAGCCGTCGGTGAGGGGCTGCTGGAGGGCGTCCGGTCGGGTCGTCTTGTCGGCCGCCGCGGGCACGGCGATGCCGACCGCGAGGGTGGCGGCGAGGGCCAGCATGGAGATCCCGCGAGTCGGCATCCCTCCTCGGAATCCATCCTAAGCTGGGTTCGTGCGGCGCGCGACGATTGGCCTTCTGCTCGCCGCGCTCGTGGGCGGAGGTTGCGCCGGCCACCACCCCGCCTCGAAGCCGCGCGCCTCGCAGGCGGGCGACGAGGATGCGGAGCGCGAGCAGGCGGCGCGTGGGCTCCCCGCGGCCGACCGCGTCGCGTACTTCCAGGTGGCCACCTCGATAGGCGCCATGCGCGGGCGCGCGTCGCTCGTGGCCACCGGCCGCTCGGGTGCCCGCCAGGCCGACGCGGTGGTCAAGGCGACGATCCCGAGGCTCCGCAGCCTGCGGCCGCGAAACGCCCGGCTGGTGCGCCTCCGCGACCGCGCGCTCGGCCTGGCCCGCCGCTCGGCGGACTCGCCGCTGAGCGGGGCGAGCGCCCGCCGCGACGCCGACCGCCAGCTCGCCGAGGTGAACCGCCTGAGCCGGTCGCTCGACTCGCTCGTGCGCAGCGACCCGCGCTTCAGCGCCTTGGTTCCCGACTAGCGGAGAGCGCCCAGCGGGTCGATGCGCGCGCCGCGGACGATCACCTCGAAGTGGAGGTGGGGGCCGGTCGCGTCGCCGGTGGAGCCCACGAGGCCGATCCGCTCGCCGGTCCCGACGCGCTCGCCCCGGCGCACCGTGGCCGCCGACAGGTGGGCGTAGAGGGTCCGCACACCCCGCCCGTGGGCGATGATCACGGTCCGGCCGTAGCCGGAGATCCAACCGACGAAGCGGACCCGCCCGCGCCGCGCGGCGCGCACGTTCCAGCCGCGCGGAGCCGGGAAGTCGACGCCGGTGTGGAAGCGATTGCCGCGCGGGCCGAACCTGTCGCCGATCCGCGTCCGCCGCGCCGGCCGCGCCATCCGCAGCGGCGAGCGCGGGGGAGGGCGCCTGAGCGCCCGCAGGGTGCGGGCCCCCGCGATGCCGTCCACGCCCAGCCCGGCGCGGCGCTGGAACTCGCGCAGCGCCCGGCCGGTGCGGTAGCCGTAGCCGCCGTCGATCGTCCCGAGCGGGAAGCCCTGCCAGGAGATGAGGAACTGGAGCGCGGCGACGTCGAAGCCCGAGGCGCCGGGCCGGATCGCGCGAGCGCCGAGGGGCGGCCGGCCGCGGCGTCCGAGCGCGCGCCGGGTGCGCGGGCCGGCGATGCCGTCGACCGCCAACCGCCTGCGCCGCTGGAACCTGGCCACGGCCCGCCGCGTGCCGCGGCCGTACCAGCCGTCGACGCTGCCGAGGTAGATGCCCTTCGCCCTGAGCCCTACCTGGAGCGCGGCGACCGCGGAGTGGCCGCGCCGGGCGGACGCCGCGCCGGGCAGCAACAGGAGCGCGGCCGCGATCGCCGCAACACAGCTCGCTCGGCGCCCCATCGGGCACCGCTTCGGCGCCCTCCCGCGGATCCCTCTAGCGTGCGAGCGCGGGTTCGGCCTCGACGACCGCGACCAGCGCCTCGACCACGCGCGGGTCGAACTGGGCGCCAGCGCAGCGGTAGAGCTCGCCGATGGTGGTCGAGGTGGACATCGCCGCTCGGTAGGCGCGGTCGGTCACCATCGCGTTGAAGGCGTCGCAGGCGGTGATGATGCGCGACTCGATCGGGATCGCCTCGTCCGCCAGGCCGTCCGGATAGCCGCCGCCGTCCCAGCGCTCGTGCGACGAGCGGACGATGCGGCCCACCTCGCTGAGCACGCCGCCGACGCGCTCGAGCATCTGCTGCCCGTCGACCGTGTGCATCCACATCAGCGCCCATTCCTCGGGGCTGAGCGGACCGGCCTTGTTGATGATCTCCTTCGGCACGTGGATCTTGCCCACGTCGTGGAGCAGGGCGCCGAACTCGACGTCGCGCTGCTCCCGCGCGTCGAGCCCGAGCTCCGCGGCCACCCCGAGCGCCAGCGAGACGACCGTGCGGCTGTGCAGCCCCGTGTACTCGTCGTCGGTCTCGACGATGTCCGCCAGGAGCATCGTCGTGCCGCGGTAGGCGTCGCTCAGGCGGAAGGCGCTGTCCAGCCGGCGGCTGCGCTCGCGGGCGAACACGGCGACGACGGCCAGGAGCGGCACGATCAGCAGGAAGGCGTACTCGCCCTGGCGGGTGGCGAGGGCGGCCAGCAGGCCGGCGGTGGCGAGCAGCGCGTCGACGCCGAAGGTCCAGGCGGCGTCGGCGAGCTGCTTGCGCGGCGCCACGCCGAGCTCGAGCCACTCGCGCGGCGTGGTGGTGGCCACGTCGGCCACGAGCTGCGTCGCCAGCGCGCCGAGGTAGAGCGGCCACTCTGCGAGGTCTGGGGCTCCGGCGCCGGCGATCCCGAGCACGAGCGCCGGGCCGATCGCGTACCAGGAGTCGGCGACCGCGACCAGCGCGCGGCCGGGGTGGCGCCGCCCGGTCAGGTAGTCGGGCGCCTCGCCGAGCAGGTTGCCCGCCGCGACCGCCAGCGGCACGACGGCCGAGGGGAGCAGGAACAGCATCGGCACCAGCAGCAGCTGGGTCGGGTTGGTGTAGCAGGGCCCCAGCTCGAACTTGATCCGGGACGCGAGCGCGTAGGACGCGATCAGCGTCAGGGCCAGGGGCAGGTCGAGCGGGCGCTGCCAGGGGACGAGCGCCGCCACCGCGACCGCGGCCACCAGGAAGGCGGCGGCGGCGACGGCCTCGCCGCGCCGCTCGCGGGCGTCGAGCCTCCGCTCGACCCGCTCCCGCGACTGCTCGAGAAGCTGCTCCGCCTCGGGATCGAGGAGGAGAGTGCTCGTCATCAGTGCCGG
>JBJMLJ010000296.1:0-2688 GCA_045805365.1 Thermoleophilaceae bacterium | reverse complement strand
CCATACGGCGCGGCCATCCTGCCCGACGGCAAGACGGGCCTCGTGTCGAACCGGGGCCCGGGCACGGTCTCGGTGATCGACCTCCAGAGCGGCAAGAAGCTCAAGGACATCCAGGCGGGCCCGCACCTCTCGCACCCGGAGGCGATCGAGCTCGACCCGAGCGGCACCCACGCCTACGTCCCGTTGGCCAACGACGACGGGGTGGCGGTCATCGACACACGGACGCTGACGCTCGAGCGGCGGCTGTCGACCGCCCGCACCCAGGGCAAGGGCACGGCTCCCGTCGATGCCTCGGTGACTCCGGACGGCAAGCGGCTGCTGGTGGCGGAGTCGGCGGCGGACGAGATCGCCGTCTTCAGCATCCCCGACTTCAGGCTGCTCGGCCGCATCCCGACCGCCGACTACCCCACCGACGCGCGCGCCGTGGGCTCCGGCAACCCGACGCTGCTCTGGGCGGCAGCGAAGGGCTTCGGGCTCGGGCCCAACCCCGGCCAGCCGCCGACGAGCCAGTACTTCGGCGTGCCCGCCCGAACCACGACCAAGGGCCTCGTGACCGGATACGTCGGGATCGACGGCCTCCCGAGCGGGGGCCGCCTGGAGCAGCAGACGAAGGTCGCCGACGCGCAGCTGGTCCCGGTGACCCACCGCCCGCCGCCGGCGAATACGCCCCTCCGGCCCGGCGGTCCGATCAAGCACGTCTTCTACGTGGTGCGCGAGAACCGCACCTACGACCAGATCCTCGGTGACGACCCACGCGGCGACGGGCGCCCCGACTACGCGATCTTCGGCAAGCGCGTGACGCCCAACATCCACGCGCTCGTCCGGCGCTTCCCGCTCCTGGACCGGGTCTACGCCGACTCCGAGGCGTCCATCGACGGCCACTACTGGACGGCCGCCGGCGACGTCTCCGACTACGTCCAACGCACCTGGCGGCAGAACTACGCCGGCCGCAAGTACCCCGGCGACGCCTGGTTCTTCCAGATCGCCTATCCGCAGACCGGGTTCATCTTCGACCGCGCCTCCGAGCAGGGGGTCCCATGGGTCAACCTCGGCGAGGGCGTGGCCCACCTGGCCCCGCTGCCGGACCGCGACCGCAGTCCGCAGGACACGCTCGGGGTGCTGCGCCGCTACGCGGGGTCGGACCTGGGCGCGCTGACGCCGGGCGGCTGCTACGACCCGTTCATCGGCACCGACGACGTGACGAGCGCGGCCGGCGTCCCGATCCGGCTGTACGACTCGTCGAAGCCGAAGGGCGCTCCCGAGCCGTCGCTGTCGCGCTTCGACTGCTTCAAGCTGAAGTTCCAGAAGTGGGCCGCCACGAACACGCTGCCCTCACTCGTCTACATGACGCTCCCGAACGACCACACGAACGGGGCCTCGCCGAAGCACCATTCGCCGCGCGCGATGCTCGCCGACAACGACCTCGGCCTCGGCCAGGTGATCGACCTCATCTCGCACTCGAAGTACTGGGCGAGCTCGGCCGTATTCGTCGTCGAGGACGACTCGCAGGACGGCATCGACCACCAGGACGCCCACCGGATCCCGGCCCTGATCGCCAGCCCGTACGCCAAGCCGGGGGCCGTCATCCACACCCCGTACGACTTCCTCTCCGCGCTCCGCTCGATGGAGCTGATCCTTGGGCTGCGGCCGATGAACCTGCTCGACGCCGAGGCGACGCCGATGTACGACGTCTTCGACCCGAGCCCGCACAACTCGGCCGCTTACTCGGCCCAGCCGCCGACCTACCCGCTGCTCGAGGAGAATCCGGCCTCGCCCAGCTCGGCCGCCGCGCGCGAGGCGAACCGCCACGACCTGACGATCCCGGACCAGATCTCCCAGCGGCTGCTCGATCGGGTGCTCTGGAAGTCGGTCCGTGGAGCGCGCGCGAAGGTGCCGCCGCCGGGCCCGGGCGCCCAGGCCGAAGCCGGCGACGGCTAGGAATGCTGCGGTGCTCGCCGGGCCAACGCCCCGGCTGCGCTCCTCGCTTGCGCCCCATTACTCCGGTGTGAGAGATTCGCGCGCCGTGAGCGGCGATTCGAAGACCGCGTTCCTCCTCCCCGGCCAGGGCTCGCAGAAGGTCGGGATGGCGGCCAAGCTGCGTGAGACCGACGCCGACCTGGTCGACGGCTACCTGAAGCGCGCGGGCGAGGCCTCGGGCCTTGACGTGAGCCAGTTCGTCGACGAGGGCCCGGTGGAGATGCTCACGCGGACCGACGTCGCCCAGCCGGCGCTCTTCTCGATCTCGATGGCGGTGGTGGAGGTGGCCCGCGAGCGGGGGCTGCGCGCCGACTTCGTCGCCGGCCACAGCCTGGGCGAGTACACGGCGGCCGCCGTCTCGGGAGCGCTGGACGTCGACGACGCCTTGCCGCTCGTCTGCGAGCGCGGCCGGCTGATGGCGGCGATCCAATCGGAGCGGCCGGGCGCGATGGCGGCGATCATCGGGCTGGGCCGCGAGCAGGTCGAGGAGCTCTGCTCGCGGGCGTCGGAGGCCGGGTTGGTCGCCCCCGCGAACATCAACTCCGAGAGCCAGATCGTCGCATCGGGCGAGGAGGGCGGGATCGAGAAGCTGATCGAGCTCGCCGAGGAGGCCGGCGCGAAGCGGGCGCTGCGGCTCCAGGTTGGAGCCGCCTTCCACAGCGAGCTGATGAAGCCGGTCCAGGAGAAGCTCGCCGCGAGGATGGAGGGCCT
>JBJMLJ010000295.1:0-4761 GCA_045805365.1 Thermoleophilaceae bacterium | reverse complement strand
TTCTGCCGAATCCACCCCTTCATGCGGGGAGCGTTCAGGGTCGAGAGATGACCTAGCTCGCGGGCAGGGTCACGCGGACCCAGCGTGACAGCCCGCGCCGCCCGTGCTTCCGCGCCAGCGCCCGGTAGCGGCCGGGCCGGTAGAAGTGAAGGACCAGCTTGGCCCGACCGCGGCGGTTCGTCCGTGCGCTCGCGCCCGCGAAGTCGACCAGCGCGCGGCGCACCGCTCTCCCCCGCCGGGTCACCCGTACCGTCAGGCGGACGCGCGGGCCCGCCACGGCGGAGCGTGCCAGAACCCTCACCCTCAGTCCGGGCCTGCCGCGCCGTGGCACGAAGTGCAGCAGGGCGTTCTCCGGGCCGTACGTAGCCGGGCGTCCCAGCGGATCGACGACGGCCACGAGCCAGTGGAGCTCGCCGCCGAGCGTGCGCGCCACCACCAGACCCTCCGACTCGCCCGCCACATTGCGCTCGATCTCGAGCCGGCGCCGGCCGGTCTTCAGGTCCACGGAATACAGCCGCAGCAGCGGCGCCTGCTGACCGGCGAGCAGCAGCCGCCCGCCACGGAACGTAGCTCCGGTGATTCCGCTCGGCGGAACCGCCCCGGCGAGCCGGCGGACGGACCGGATCGGGGCCGCCGGCGCGGCGTGGGCGGCCGAGATGTCGGCGATCCGGTAGGCAAGCAGGTCGTTGCCGCTGCTGGTCCAGAGCAGCTTCCCGTCCGGAGACCGCTCCGCCCACATCGCCTTGGGGATCTCGGCCGGGTCGAGGTTGACGTAGTAGCGCCACGCGAGAGTGCGCGCGTCGGCGACGCCGATGGCGCCGCGGCCGCAGGTGTTGCCCTTGGCCGGGTCGTAGCACTCGAGCGGCAGGAGGATCCGTCCCCGGTCCGCCGTCAGGTCGCCGATGTGGTTGTAGCCCTCGGGCGTCCCCGCGATGACGTCGTCGTTGGCGCCCGTCTGACGAAGCCGCGCGGTGCTGCGGTAGAGGCCTGCAAACACCCCGTCGAAGAAGAGGTTGCCGCGCGAGTCGGAGGTCACGCCCTGGTAGTAGGGGATCGGGACGGAGCTCACGCCCGTCATCAGCCAGCGTCCAGGATCGCGCGCGAGCGCGGGCTGGGCGAACGCCAGGACGAGTGCGGCGATCGGTAGGAGCAGGAGGCGGCGAGCGGTCGTGAGCGAAGCGTAGCCGGGGCCGATCGGGCGATCTCTTGAATTAATTGTTCGATTGGTTAATAATTCGGCCGGACAGCAAGACCCGACCGCCGGAGGCGCAGGTGAAGAACGAAGACGACGCCCTTCAGGTACTACTCGACGCCGACATCGACAAGGTGATGGCCGGGCTCGACAGGATCGTCGAGGCCGCCCCCTCCTACAAGAAGCTCTTCTCGCGCTGGGAGAACCAGCAGTGGAGCTCCGAGTCGTTCGACTTCACGGTCGACCGCCGGCAGTGGGACGGCGACACCTTCACGGCCGAGCAGAGGCAGTGGATGGAGTGGTCGCTCAGCTCCTTCTTCCTCGGCGAGGAGCGGGTGACCACCGAGCTCCTCCCCTTCGCCATCGCCGCGCCGGGCCACGAGGCGCGTGCCTTCCTCGCCACCCAGATCTCGGACGAGGCCAAGCACATGGTCTTCTTCGACCGCTTCTACCGCGAGGTGCTCGGCGTGGACGCCGAGACCTTGACGAAGAACGTCGAGGCCCAGCGGCCGAAGATGAACGACGAGTACAGGCAGCTGTTCGACGAGATCCTCGGCGAGTGCGCCGACACGCTCCGGCGGGACCCGAGCGACATGAGCGCCCTGGTGCGCGGCGTCACGGTCTACATGGTCGTTATCGAGGGCACCCTCGCCCTCACCGGCGCCCGCTTCATCATCCGCTCGCTGAAGCAGAACGACTGGCTGCCGGGCTTCCGCCAGGGCTTCACCGCGGTGAACCGGGATGAGTCGAGGCACGTCGGCTTCGGCGTCAAGTTCCTGGCCGACGCGATCAGGGAGGACGACGCCCACAAGGAGACCATTCAGGACACCCTCGAGCAGACGCTGCCGGTGGGGACGCTGGCGCTCGCGCCGCCGATGGCCGAGGACCCCTACGACTTCGAGACGCCCTTCGGCTACAGCTCGGCGGAGATCTACGCCTACGCGATGAAGTCGCTGTCGAAGAAGCTGGCCGCGATGGGGATGGAGCCGCTTGGCGTCGCGGCCTAGCGAGGAGCGGAGTGCGGGCGCCGGCCGCGCGAGCACCGGAGCACAGAATCGGCCGGGGCCCGGCCGGCCGCCGTCCGGGGCCCGCGAGCGCATCCTCGAGGCCGGCCTCGACGTCCTCAAGGAGGAGGGCTACGCGGGCCTGACCACGGCCAAGGTGGCCGCGCGCTCGGGCGAGAACAAGGCGCTGATCGGCTACCACTTCGGCTCCAAGCAGGGGCTCGTGGCCGCGGTGGGACGCGAGCTCGCCGAGTCGATCACCGCCGAGGTGCTCGGCGGGCTCGATGCGACCGAGACCGTCGAGGACGTGGTGCGCGGGGTCATGGACGGCCTCTGGCGGATCCTGGAGCGCGACGACCGCCTGGCCCGGCTCTACTTCGACCTCGCCGCGGTCTCGGTGGTCGAGCCGGAGGTGCGAGGGGTCATGCAGGAGATGAAGGCGGGCTGGCGGAAGGTGGTGGGCGACCTGCTCGACGGCTCGGAGGCCGCCAGCGTCTACGTGATCGCAGGCCTCGAGGGCCTCGCGCTCGAGCGGCTCGATCGAGGCGAGACGCCCGCGCTGCGCAAGGCGCGCGAGATGTTCGTGAGCTCAGCTCCGGCGGCGCTCGAAGAGGCTTCGCCTAGTGGGTCCTGAAGCGCTTCGACTTCTTGCCGCTGTGGCCGAAGCCGTCCTTGGCGCTCAGCGACACCTTGTGACGCCCGGCCTTCAGCTTCTTCTTGAACTTGATCGAGTGCCTGCCCGGGCCGACGGTCTTCACGACCTTCTTGCCGCCCTTGACCTTGACCGTGACGACGGAGCGCTCCGAGACCTTGAACTTCACCTTGGTCGCGCTCGCCTTGAGCCCGCTTAGCTTGGGCGCGACGTGGTCGTCGGTCCCCACCGTGACGACCGCCTGCATCTCCGTCGGGTGGATCTCGCAGAAGTAGCGGAAGCGCCCGGAGTACTTGAAGGTGTGCTTGAAGCTCTTGCCCGGGCCGGTCTTGATCCCGGAGTGGAAGCTGTCGATCTGGTGGCTGTTGCTCGTGACCGTGTGGTCGGCGCTGCCGTCCCAGTTCCAGGTGATCGTGTCGTTCTGGTTCGCGCCGCTCGTGCTCGGGTCGTAGAAGTTGTCGCCGACGCTCACGGTCGAGTCGGCAGCCAGCGCCGGCGCGGCGGCCAGGGCGGCGATGGACACGAGCAGGGCCGGCAGAAAACGCATCGCGGGAACCATAGACACCTCGGTCGGGGGATCGATTCGGTGTACGGCGTCGGCTCGCTGCGGGTTCAGTCTGCGAGGATTCCGGCCGCCGTGGCCTCGCCGGACATCGTCGACACGCCGGAGCAGGCGGCATCGGAGGAGCTCGCGCCGCTGATCGTGCGGGAGCCGCTCGAGGCCTACCTCGACGGCCTCGGCCTGGGCGAGGGGCCGATCGAGTGCGAGCGCATCGGCGAGGGCCACTCGAACATCACCTTCCTCGTCCGCCGCGGTGAGGCGCGCTTCGTCCTGCGCCGGCCGCCGCGGCCGCCGCTGCCCCCCTCCGCCCACGACGTGCTCCGCGAGGCTCGCGTCCTGAGCGCCGTGGGCGACACCCCGGTCCGGGCCCCCCGGGTTCTCGCGGCCTGCGACGACGAGTCGATCCTCGGCGTGCCCTTCTACGTCATGGAGGAGATGGAGGGCACCGTCATCACGACGGACATCCCGGAGCCGCTCGACAACCCCGAGCAGCGAGCCCGGATCGCCCGCGAGCTGGTCGACGCGCTGGCCGAGATCCACGAGGTCGACTGGCGTGCCGCCGGACTCGAGGGCTACGGCAAGCCGAGCGGCTACCTCGAGCGCCAGCTGCGCCGCTTCAACGGTCTCTGGGAGCACAACAAGACGCGCGAGCTGCCTCGGGTGCAGGAGATCGCCGACTGGCTCGCCGCCAACCTGCCCGAGTCGCCGCCGGCCACGATCGTCCATGGGGACTACCGGCTCGGCAACACGATGATGTCGGACGAGCCGCCGGCCCGCCTGGTGGCGATCTTCGACTGGGAGCTGTCGACGATCGGCGACCCGCTGGCGGACATCGGCTACCTGACGATCACCTGGGTGGAGCCCGACGACCCCCAGGCGACGATGTTCAGCGCGCTGACCGCCGTCACTACGCGCGAGGGCTTCCCCACCCGCGACGAGCTGATCGCCCTCTACGAGGAGCGCACCAGGCGCTCGATGTCCGACCTGCGCTGGTACCAGACGCTCGCGCTCTGGAAGGCCGCCGTCTTCATGGAGGGCAACTACAAGCGCTTCCTCGCCGGGAGCACCGACGACGAGTACCTCGGCCTGTTCGACGAGGGCGTCCCGCGGCTGGCGGAGGCAGCCTGGGAGGCCGCCAACAGTCCCGCGCCACAGACGTGAGAGAGGATGCTCCGGTGCTCGCCGGGCCAACGCCCCGGCTGCGCTCGTCGCCCGGCCTTCTCGTCGACTTCGGCGGCGTGCTCACGACCAACGTCTTCGAGTCCTTCCGCGCCTTCTGCGAGGACGAGGGCCTCGACCCAAACGCCTTCCTCGACCTGTTCCGCGGCGACGGCGGCGCCCGCAGCGACCT
>JBJMLJ010000294.1:0-9747 GCA_045805365.1 Thermoleophilaceae bacterium | reverse complement strand
CGAGCTGGCGGGCCGGGCCGGGCTGCCCGTAGCGATCCACACGCGCGCCGCCGAGGAGGACACGTTCGCGATCCTGCGCGAGCACGCCGGCGAGACGACGGTGATCCTGCACTGCTTCTCCGCGCCGGACCGTCTGGACGAATGCGTCGAACGGGGCTACCTCTGCTCCTTCGCGGGCAACGTCACCTATCCGAAGGCGACCGACCTCCAAGCCGCCGCGCGCGAGCTGCCGGCCGAGCTGCTGCTGGTTGAGACCGACGCGCCCTTCCTCGCCCCCCAGCCGATGCGTGGCAAGCCGAACGAGCCGGCCAACGTGCGCCACACCGCGCAGTTCGTCGCGGAGCTGCGCGGCGTCGGCTACGAGGAGCTCGAGCGCACCGTAGAGCCCAACGCCGCGCGGGTGTTTGGATGGTGACCGGCGAGCCGCGCCAGGCGAGCCTGCGCCGCCTTCGCCGGTACGGGGTGCGGCCCAACCGCGAGCTCGGCCAGAACTTCCTGATCGACGACAACCTGCTCCGCGTGATCGGCCGGGAGGCCGAGCTGGGGGAGGACGACGTCGTGCTCGAGGTCGGCGGCGGCCTCGGCGTCCTCTCCGAGTACCTCGCCCCGCGGGTGAACCACCTGCACGTGGTCGAGGTGGACGCGAGCCTGCGCGCGCCGCTCGAGGAAGCGCTCGAACCTTTCGCGAACGCGTCGCTTCACATCGCGGACGCGGTCCAGCTCGACCTGGCGAGCCTCGAGCCGGTTCCGACGAAGGTGGTCGCCAACCTGCCCTACGGGGTCGCGGCGACGGTGCTGCTCAAGTCGATCGCCGAGCTGCCCGAGGCGCGGCTCTGGGTGGCGATGGTCCAGCGCGAGGTCGGTGACCGGCTGGCGGCCGGGCCCGGCGGCAAGCTCTACGGGGTCACCTCCGTGCTCGCCCAGCTCGCCTGCGAGGTCCGCTTCCTGCGCCGCGTCCCCGCATCGGTCTTCTATCCCGAGCCGAACGTCGAGTCCGCGCTCGTCTCGATGAGGCGGACGGGTGCCGCCGCCGATCCGGTCGTGACGGCCCTCGTGCACGCCGGCTTCGCCCACCGCCGCAAGGCACTGGCGGGCTCCGTGGCGCTGGCGCCGGGCGCCGAGGACGGCCTGCGCGACCGGATCAGGGCCGCTCTCGAGCGGCTCGGCCAGCCGGCGGACGCCCGCGCCGAGCGCATCGCGCCGGGCGACTGGCCCCGACTGGTCGACGCGGTCGGCCGCGAGCGACTGGCAGCACTCGCGCCCCGGTGATCGCCGAGCGGGCCTACGCGAAGACGAACCTCGTCCTCCACGTGGGCGCGCGGCGGGTGGACGGCCTGCACCCGCTCTGCTCGCTGTTCGCCTCACTCGAACTGGCCGACGAGGTCGGCGTCGAGGAGAGCGGCCACGACGAGGTCCGCTGTCCGGGTGTCGAGGGGGAGAACCTGGCAATGAGGGCCATCGCCGCCATCCGGGAGGCGGCGCCGGGCGTCGTACCCCCGCTGCGCGTGACGATCGAGAAGCGGATCCCCGTGGCGGCCGGCCTCGGCGGCGGCAGCGCCGACGCCGCGGCTGTCCTCCGCGCGGCCAACGAGCTGGGCGGCGTCCCGCTCAGCCCCGACCGGCTGCGCGAGATCGCGGCCGGGCTCGGCTCCGACGTGCCGAGCCAGGTCGAGCCCGGGCCCGCGCTCGTGGGGGGCGTCGGCGACGAGGTGGAAGCGATCGACCTGCCCGGGGCCGCGCTCGTCCTCTTGCCGGCGGCGAGCGGCCTCGCGGCTGCGCAGGTCTACGCCGAGCTCGACCGGCTGCGGGACTGGCGCGAGAAGCTCGACCCCGGCCCCCTACGCGAGCTCGCCGCCCGGCCGCTGCCCGAGCTGGCCGCCGCGGTGGAGAACGACCTCCAAGCCGCCGTCCTCTCGCTCCGGCCGGAGCTCGAGCGGCGGCTCGCCGAGCTGCTCGAGGCCGGCGCCCTCGCGGCGGCACTCAGCGGCTCGGGGCCCACCGCATTCGGCGTCTTCGAGGATGAGCGCGGGGCGGAGGCGGCGGCCTCGACGCTGTCGGGTGGCATCGTCACCCGGACGCGGCAGCGGCCGTGAGCGCCGGCGATGTGCTGGCCGCGGTCGCCGCGATCTGGCGTCGGCGGCGGCTGAGCCGGGAGGGGCGGGTCCTGACGACCGCCCTGGCGGTCGGCGGCGTCGGCATCTGCGTCTTCGTCCTCTACACGGTGGTGCTGACGGGTGATCCCGGGCCGACGGGGCTCGACAACCAGTGGTTCGACCTCGTCGACAAGCTGCGCGGCTCGGCGGGCGTCGACGTGGCGAAGCTCATCTCCGCGCTGGGCGCCCTGCCGACCGTCCTTGGCCTGGTGGCGGCCGTCGCGGTCGTCCTCGCCGCGCGGCGGCGACACGTCGAGCTGCTGGCACTGCTGGTCGCCTTCGGGCTGATCGTCCTCGCCGTCCACGCCGCGAAGGCGGGAGTCGACCGCCCGCGGCCGTCGGGCGCCCTGGTGGGCAGCGTTGGCTCGGCCTACCCGAGCGGGCACTCGGCCTACTCGGCGGCGTGGGTGGCCGCCGCGGTGCTCGTCACGCGGCGGCTCAGGCTGGGCAGCCGCGCGACCCTTGTGCTGACGGCGATCGCGATCAGCGCGGCGATCGGCCTCTCCCGCATCTACCTGCGCGCCCACTACTGGTCGGACGTTGCCGGCGGCTGGGGACTCGGCTACGGGATCTTCGGGGTGGTCGCGGCCATCGCGCTGGTCGTCGCATATGTGCGCCACAATGGGGGCGTCGTACGAAGCTGATGGACCTCAACCTCTCAACCACCGAGCTCGCTCTTGCCCTCGCCGCCGGCGTGGTCGGCGCCGGCTACATCGCCTTCATCCTCGTGCCCGCCTGGGAGTCGTACGGGCGGCTCTGGGAGCGGCTGGCCGCGAGCTTCCTCACGGTCTTCACCCTCGCCACGCTGCTCGGCATCGGAGCCTCCATCGGGCTGGCGATCGTCTGGTTCTACGACCAGTACTCCTAATGGCCGCGTCACAGAAGCCAACCCGGGGCGCCGCCAAGGCGCCCGGAGCCGGCAGCTTCCTGGCCGCGCTCGACGAGGTCTCGGAGGCGGTCGAGTCCGGAGCCGGACTGCCCGCCGTGGCACGTGCCGCGGGTCGGGCGCTCGACGCGAGCGTGATCGTGCTCGACGCGGCGAGCAGCGTGCTCGCCGTTGCCTGCTCGTCGCCGGACGACGAGCGCGGGGTCATGGCCCTCGATTCGGGCAGCGTGTCGGTCGCCCTGCGGGTGGCCGATGCCTCCGTGGGCGAGCTGCGCTACCGCCCCCGTGGCGGCCCGCCGGACGCCTCGCTCCTGCGTCTCGTGACCAACCTGATCGGGCTCGAGCTCGACCGAACGCGTGCCCCCGAGCGCGCCACCGAGGCCGCGGTCAGCGACTTCCTCTCGGACCTGCTCGAACGGCGGGTGACCGACCGCGAGAACATCCTCGCCCGCGCGGCGGAGCTCGGCTGCGACCTGCGCGACGGCGGCAGCGTGATCATCGCGCGGGCGCGGCCCCAGCAGCCGGAGGAGGGCGATTGGCGGGCACGGGTGCTGACCGTCGCCGAGCGAGGCGCCCGCGCGGTCGAGCGGGGCTCGCTCGCGGCGCTGATCGAGGTCGAGGAGCCGCACCCGAACCCGCACGACCGCGAGCTCGTGATCGCCGTGCCAGGCGTGGAGAGCGGGGCCCGTACCGCCGAGGCGGTGCTGCGCGAGCTGGACGCCGGGCTGGACAACTACGTCTTCACGGTCGCGCTCAGCCGGCCGGCGACGGACCCGGTCGACCTGCACAGGGCCGGCGCCGAGGCGCTGCTCGCCGCCAACGTCGCCGAGGCTCGCGGCCTCCAGCTGCTGAGCTTCGAGGAAACCGGCGCCTACCGGCTGCTGCTGCCCGCCATGAGCGAGGACCCGAGCGAGCTGCGCCGCTTCCACGACGAGACCGTCGCCCCGCTCGTCGCCTACGACGAGCAGTACGAGACCGAGCTGGTCCGGACGCTCGAGTCGTTCCTCGACGCGGACGGCAACGTCGCCAAGACGGCGGAGAAGCTCTTCACCCACCGCCACACGATCCGCTACCGGCTCGACCGCGTGCGCGAGCTGACGGGCCTCGACGTCAGCTCCACCGACGGGCGGGAGCGTCTCTCGCTGGGGCTCAAGGCGATGCGGGTGCTCGGCATCCTGCCGCCGGGCGGCCCAGCGCAGGAACAGGGCGCCGAGGCGGGCCGGGTGCCCAAGGAGGCGAAGGACCGCTAGGGGCGTAGACTCGCCGCCGCTGTGAGTCTCAGGGCAGGGGTGCTCGCTGTGGCAGTCGCCGCGCTGGCGGCCGCGCCGGTCGCGCGCGCGGACCACCACGACGAGAACCTGCCGTGGCCTCAGGCTCTGCCGCCGCTCCCGACGCCGACGACGCCGCAGCCCCACGGGGTGCCCGGCTGCGAGCGGGCGAGCATCGCGTGCATCGACCGGCTGATCGTCAGGCTGCGGAAGCAGTGGCGCCGCCTCGACGCCACCTGCGACCACCGGGCCCTCTTCTCCCTCGCCTACCTGGAGATCACTGAGGGCCTGCGCGAGGACCTGGCCCGGCCGGTGCCGGGCTTCTTCCGCTACCGCGACTGGATGATCTACCTGATCCAGGACTTCTCGAACAGCTACTTCCGCGCCTTCGACAACTACGAGCGCGGCCGCGGACCGGTCCCGAAGGCGTGGCGGATGACCTTCGACGAGGCGAGGAGCGGAGACGCCAACGGCGGCCAGGACATCCTCCTGGCGAGCAACGCCCACACCCAGCACGACCTTCCCCTGGCGATGGCGGACATGGGCCTGCGCACGCCGAGCGGAGCGTCCCGCAAGCACGACCACGACGGCGTCAACGCGATCAACACGCGCGTCTTCGACCACCTCGAGGACGAGTTCGCGGCCCGCTACGACCCGTCGTTCACGCTCATCGATGCCAAGCCGAGCCCGCTCGACGAGATCGGCACGATCGAGGGCGTCAAGGCGTGGCGCGAGGGCGCCTGGCGAAGCGCCGAGAGGCTCGTCCGGGCGAAGACGCCGGCGGAGCGCCGGGCGATCGAGCAGCAGCTCGACACCAGCTCGGTCGCCTGGGCGAACCTGATCCGCTCGGTCGAGCTCCCGGGCTGGCGCGCGCGCCGGGACGCCTTCTGCCGCTCGGCCCCGCCCCTCCGCTAGCCGCGCCGCGTCTCGACGTAGACGCTGCCGCCACGGCGGGCCGCGACCTCGGTCGCGGCGCAGATCGCCGCCAACGGTAGGACGGCGGCGCCGGCGGCGAGCGTCGCGGCGCGGCGTCCGGACGACATCGGCCGCCGGCGTGCCTCCGGGCGGCGCACCGCGTCGTAGAAGTCGGGCCCACCCGGCAGAAGCTTGACCAGGCCGTGCACCCAGCCGAACAGCACCTGCCCGCCGCGGGCGTAGCTCACCCGGTCTACCCGCAGGCCGAGCTCGCCGAGGCGGTCGAGGAGCGCCCCCGCCGGGACGTGGACCAGGTGGCGCGGCAGGTCGAGCGCCAGCCAGTTGTCGCCGAACGCGCGTGCTTGGAGGCTCGCCGCGTTGGGCAACGCCACCACGAGTACGCCGCCGGGCTGGAGCAGACGCTTCGCCTGCTCGAGCGCGCTTGCCGGCTCCGGCAGGTGCTCGAGCGAGTGCCAGAAGACCACCGCCGCCCACTCGCCCGAGAGGTCGGCCAGGTCGGTGTCGACGATGTCGGAGCGGCCGCCGTGGCGCTCGATCCCGAGCGCGTCGCGGCCACGTCCCTTGAGCGCGTCGACGAGCGTGCCGTCGCCGGCGCCGACGTCGAGCACCCGCCCCGGCGGCGCGATCCGGTCGAGCCGTCCCGCGAGCGCGCCGCGGGAGCGGCGCAGCAGCGCGTCTCCGGCTCCCGAGAAGCGGCCCCGCTCGGGCCGGTACCAGTCCGCGTAGGCGCGCTCGAGCTCCTCGGGAGTGGGCCAGGGGTCCGTGGTGGCGACCCCGCAGACGCGACACCGGACCCGCCCGGCCAGGCGCTCACCGCGCGACTCGAGGTCGCTTCCGCACCAGGCGCAACGGGCCACAGCTGGGGGGGAGGGATTTGCACCCCCGTTTCCTGGACCAAAACCAGGCGTCCTGCTGGCTAGACGACCCCCCAAGGGTCCGCACGAGGATATGCGCTCGCAGCCCCGGCGAAGCGCCCCGCCGGTACGCTGACCCCGCTATGGCCGATCGGTTCTCGGTGCTGATCATGGCGGCCGGCCTGGGCACGCGTATGCGGTCCGAGCTGCCCAAGGTTCTCCATCCCGTCGCCGGCAAGCCGATGGTGGGTTGGGTGATCGACGCGTCCCGGGGTGCCGGCGCCGACGAGGTCGTCTGCGTCGTGCGGCCCGGCGACGGCGTGGAGGAGGGGCTGCCCGACGGTGTGGCCGTCGCCCGGCAGGAGGAGGGCGAGGGCACCGGCGCCGCCGTGCTCGCGGCGCGCGAGCGGCTCGAGGGAGGCGGAACGGTGGTCGTCCTCTCCGGCGATCACCCGCTCGTGACCGACGAGATGATCGCCGAGCTCCTCGCGGCCCACAGGCGGGAGGAGGCGTCGGCGACCCTCCTCACGACGCGCGACCTCGAGCCGGCTGGCTACGGCCGCATCGTCCGCGCCGACGACGGCTCCGTCGAACGCATCGTCGAGACCAAGTACCCCGACGAGGTCCCGGCCGAGATCCTCGACATCCGCGAGATCAACATCGGGACCTATGCCTTCGAGGGCCCGGAGCTGGTGCAGGCGCTCGATCAGGTCGAGCCGGCCGACGGCGAGCTCCAGCTGACGGCCACGGTACCCGTGCTGGCGGAGCGGACGGGGCGCGTCACGACCTTCCAGACCCACCACGTCCTCAGCGCGCTCGGGGTCAACAGCCGGGTCGAGCTGATGGAGGCCGAGCGCGTGGCGCAGCGGCGGCTGATGGAGGCGCACGCCCGGCAGGGCGTGACCTTCCTCTCGCCCGAGACGACTTGCATCGAAGCCGGCATCGAGATCGGTGAGGACACGACGATCGGGCCCGGGGTCACGCTGAAGGGAGCGACCAGGGTCGGAGGCGGCTGCGAGATCGGGCCGCACACGACGCTCATCGACGCCGCCGTCGGGGATCGGGTGACCGTGCCGCACTCCTACCTGCTCGAGTGCGAGGTCCGCGACGAGGCCACGATCGGTCCCTTCGCCTATCTCCGGCCGGGCACCGTCGTGCACGAGAACGCGAAGGTCGGCACCTTCGTCGAGGTCAAGAACTCGGAGATCGGCCGCGGCGCCAAGGTCCCCCATCTGTCGTACATAGGGGACACCGACGTGGGGGAGGAGGCCAATCTCGGCGCCAGCACGATCACCGCCAACTACGACGGCCGCAAGAAGCACCGCACGAAGCTCGGAAAACGCGTGAAGACCAGCGTTCACACCTCGCTGGTGGCGCCCCTGAACGTCGGGGATCGCGCGTACACTGGGGCCGGATCTGCGATCACCGAGGACGTCCCCGAGGGTGCGCTCGGAATCGCCCGCCCCAGGCAGACCAACATCGAGGGCTACGCCGAGCGCGCTGAGGAGGAATCGCGGGAATGAGCAAGCCGCTGGAGACGGTGACGGCGCCCATCGCGCCGTCCAGCATTCCGGCCGAATACAACAAGCGGCTGATGCTCGTCGCCGGGCGCTCGAGCCTCGAGCTCGGCGGCAAGATCGCGGAGCGCCTGCAGGTTGAGCTGACCGCCGCCGGCCTCAAGACGTTCGCCGACGGCGAGGTCTACTGCCGGTACGAGGACTCCGTCCGCGGCGCCGACCTCTTCATCATCCAATCGATCTGCGGCTCGGAGACGGAGGGGCTGACCGTCAACGACGCCCTGATGGAGCTGCTCATCATGATCCACGCCGCCAAGCACGCCTCGGCGCACCGGATCATCGCCGTTACGCCCTGGTACGGCTACTCGCGCCAGGACAAGAAGTCGGCCCCGCGCGAGCCGATCAGCGCGCGGCTCGAGGCCGAGCTGCTGGAGGTCGCGGGCATCGACCGGCTGGTGACGATGGACCTCCACGCCGGCCAGGTGCAGGGCTTCTTCTCGAAGACCGTCGACCACATGACCGCGGTGCCGATCCTCACCCAGTTCGTCCAGGACCAGCTCGGCCACGAGGCCAACCTGGTGATCATCGCGCCCGATGCCGGCCGGGTGAAGCTGGTTCGCAACTTCGCCCGCAAGGTGGGCGCGCCCTACGCCCTCATGGAGAAGGAGCGGCCGGCGCAGGGCGTGGCCGAGATCGGCCACGTGATCGGCGACGTCAAGGGCAAGGTCGCCGTGATCGTCGACGACATCATCGACACCGGCGGCACGCTGGTCGCCGCCGCGCAGACCGTGCTCGACGCCGGCGCCGACCGCGTCTACGCCGTGGCGACGCACGGGATCTTCTCCGAGCCCGCGTTCGACACCTTGAGCGACTCGCCGCTCGCCGGCATCGTCGTGACCGACACCGTGCCGCTGCGCGACGGCGCGCCGGACCTGATCCGCCAGCTCACCTGCGCGGACGTCCTCACCCGCGCGATCCGCGAGATCTTCACCGACGGCTCGGTGTCGGAGATCTTTGCGGGAGAAAACCAACTGTTCTAGCTCCGCGGGGCATCCAGCCCCGCGTTCCGATGAGAACTCTCGGCATCCGGCCTCGCGTACCTAGAGGGCCGGCGGAGCCGGCCCTCTAGGTCGCCGCGGCAATCCGCTGCACCGCCACCGGCAGCATGCCCGCCACGGCGGCGTCGGCCGCCGCTGCCAGCAGCCGTCCGCGCAGGCCGCCGCGGCCCAGCACCGCGACCTGGGCGAAGACCTCGGAGCGCTCGGCCAGCGGCTCGGCGCGGTACTCCACGTCGAGGTCGACCGGGCCGCTCGCGCGGAGGTGCAGGCGGCCGTCGCCGGCCTCGATCACGTCGATGTCGAAGCTGACGCGCTTGCCCGCCAGGTCACCCGCCACGCGGGCGCTGCAGCCGGCGGAGAGGCGCTTGCAGTCGAGCTCCTCGAGGTCGAAGGAGATGGGCGACCAGCGGCCGCACTCCTCCGGGTCGGTGAGGAGGGCGAGGACCTCCTGGGGGCTGGCGTCCACGGTTGTGCGAGTCGTCCAGGTGGCCATTCGGGATACCTCCTGAGGGCGTCCAGCCCTCAGTTCTGAGATCAAGTTCGCCGTCCTGGCTCTCGAAACTACGCGCCTGCGCGGAGAGTGGATCACTCAGCCCGAGCGCGCCGTGAACTTCTTCACGCGCCGCTCGCCCTTGGCCTCGAAGTAGGCCCACTCCTCGCGGCCCAGCTCCGTGGCGGGCTCGTCGGCGAACCACCACTCGCGCCCGATCCGGTACCAGTTGCGCGTCGCGTTCAGCTGGCCGAGCACCGCGAGCACGCCCGACTCCATGCGCCGGCCCATCAGCTCGTTGGCGGGCAGGTTCTCGCGGCGCATCAGCCGGTAGAAGCTCGAGCGCGGGTCGGAGACCGCCGCGATCGCCCTCATCACGCGCTGCGAGTCGATCGTGACCTCGGCGTCCTCCATGTACCAGCCGCCGACGGTCTTGACGTGGTTCATCAGCTCCTCGGCGTCCACCTTCTTCGGGTTGTTGAGGAAGCCCAGGTCGTGCAGGGCCACCCGCAGCTCCTCCGGGTCCTCGTCGAAGGCGGCCTCGAGGGCGGCGATCTCGAGCTCGATCTGGTCCTTGTCGAGATG
>JBJMLJ010000293.1:0-10778 GCA_045805365.1 Thermoleophilaceae bacterium | reverse complement strand
TCTACCTCCCGGACGGCGAGATGGCGGGCTCGAACGGCGACCTGATCGCCAAGGCGCGCGAGATCGTCGAGTCGATGGGCCGGCGAGTCGCGACCGTCGAGGAGGCGCGCCAGCTGCTGGGTACGCCGAAGAGGGTGGAGGCGTGACCGGCGCGCTCGAAGGCATCCGTGTCCTCGACCTCTCGCGGCTGCTCCCGGGCGGCTTCTGCTCGCTGCTCCTGGCCGACTTCGGCGCCGAGGTGCTCAAGGTCGAGGACACCGGCATGGGCGACTACGTCCGCTGGGGGCCGCCCTATTACGACGGCGCGGAGGAATCGGCCAAGTCGGCGCTGTTCCTGGCCCTGAACCGGGGCAAGCGGTCGATCCGGCTCGACCTCAAGAACGAGAAGGGCAAGGAGCTCCTCAAACGGCTCGCCCGGGACTACGACGTCCTACTCGAGTCTTTCCGTCCCGGGGTGCTCGACCGGCTGGGGGTGGGCTACGAGGAGCTCAAGCAGGAGAACCCCGGGCTCGTCTACTGCGCGATCACGGGCTACGGCCAGGACGGTCCCTACACGGCCCGGTCGGGCCACGACATGAACTACCTCGGGCTCAACGGGCTGCTGGGCCTGACCGGCGAGCGGGAGGGACCGCCGATCCAATCGGCGGGCCAGATCGCCGACGTCGGCGGCGGCGGCCTGATGGCGGCAATCGGGATCCTGGTTGCGCTGCGTGAACGGGAGAGGTCGGGCGAGGGCCAGGTGGTCGACGTCTCGATGTTCGACGGCGCCCTCTCCTGGCTCGCCCTGGTCGCGGCGAAGTACCTGGCCGACGGCGAGCCGCCGCGGCGTGGCGATCTCGAGCTGGCCGGTCGGCTGATCTGTTACCGGCCCTACGCCTGCAAGGACGGCTGGGTCACGCTGGGCGCGCTGGAGCCGAAGTTCTGGCAGGCGTGGTGCCAGGGAGTGGGGCGCGAGGACCTGATGGACAAGGCGTTCGAGCGCCCGGGGTCGGAGGCGCACGCGGAGGTCGAGCGGATCTTCCTGGAGCGCACCCGCGAGGAATGGCGGCAGTTCGCGTCGCAGCACGACTGCTGTCTCGAGCCGTTGCTGGAGTTGGACGAGGCGCTCGATTCGGAGCTCGTACGCGCGCGCGAGATGGTGATCGAGCTGGGCCAGCCGGGCGCCGACCAGGTGAAGCAGCTCGGCGTGCCGATCAAGCTGTCGCGTACCCCGGGCGGCGCCCAGGGCCCGGGCCCCGTCCTCGGCGAGCACACGCGGGAGGTCCTGGCCGCGCTCGGCTACTCGGCCGAGGAGGTCGAGGGCCTCGAGGCCGACGGAGCGGTGGGTGGGCCCGTGGCCGGCGCCCAGGGCTCCTTCATGTCGTGAACGAGAACGGCCTACTGAAGATGAAGGAGCTCGCCGAGGCGAGCGGCGTGAGCGCGGGCACGATCAAGCACTACCTGCGCGAGGGCCTCCTGCCGGAGCCCGTCAAGACCTCGCGCAACATGGCCTACTACCCGCCCGAGTTCGTGGAGCGGATCAAGCTGATCAGACAGCTCCAGGCCGACCGCTTCATGCCGCTCAAGCACATCAAGGCCGTGCTCGAGGACGATCCCGGGCGAGCGCGCGCCCTGGTCGAGCTCGAGGACCGCATCCTCGAGCGGGCATTGGCCGGCGAGCAGGCGCGGGTCTCGGCCGCCGAGCTGCGCAAGCGCTACGACATCCCCCAGGAGGTGCTCGACCGGCTCGCCGAGCTCGAGGTCCTGACCCCCAACAGCCGCGGCTACTCGCAGAGGGACGTGGAGATCGTGGAGGCGATCTCGCGTTTCCGCGCCGGCGGCTACGAGGAGAGCATCGGCTTCACCGTCTACGACACGCTGCGCTACAAGCGCGCGCTCGAGGGCCTCGTCAAGGAGGAGGTTCAGGTGCTGATGGACCGGCTTGCCGGCGAGATGGAGCCGAGCGAGGCGATGGCCCTCATCGAGGCCGGCAACGAGCCGCTGCGGGACCTGATCGCGGCCCTCCACGACAAGCTCCTCGTGGCGGAGCTCAGGCGACAGCGCGCGGCCCGCGGCTAGGCCTGGCCGTGCGCCGAGTGACCGAGGCCGAGGCCGCACAGGTCACCGAGATCTTCACGCTCGCCTTCCACGACGACCCGACCTGGAGCTGGGCCTTTCCCGACGCCGAGAGCCGCCTCGAGCAGCATCGGCGCTGGTGGAGTCTCTACGTGCACAGCGCGCTCCCGCACGAACGGGTCTGGCTGACGGACGACGGGGCCGCGGCATCGGTCTGGATCCCGCCCGGGGAACCGGAGCTGAGCGAGGAGGACGAGGCGAAGGTCGAGCCCATGCTCCGCCAGCTCGTCGGGGCGCACGCGGACGACGTCCTCGCGCTGATCGATCGCTTCGAGGCGAACCACCCGAAGCACGAGGAGCACTACTTCCTGACCCTCCTGGGAACGCATCCGGACCACCGCGGCCAGGGCAAGGGCATGGCGCTACTCGCGGAGAACCTGGCCGAGATCGACGAGCTGGGCGTCCCGTCGTATCTCGAGTCGAGCAATCGCGCGAACGACTACCGCTACGAGCGGCTGGGCTATGAGCTGGTCGGCGAGTTCGCCGCGCCGGGCGGAGAGCCCACCGTCGGTTGCATGTGGCGCGAGCCGCGCTGACTGAGGAGCAACGCCCCGGCGACCAGCACCGGCAGCGCCAGGCCGACGAGGCTCTGGACGTTGTCGCTGGTCGAGTAGTGGCTCGTGGTGGTCAGGTGGTAGATCAGGTGCGGGAGCGAGGCGGCGAGGAAGGCGAGCGCGGTCGCGATCACCAGCCTGCGCTCGGTCCACCAGACCGCGGCCACCCCGGCCAGCACGGCGAGCCCGAGCCCGGCCGCCCCGAAGTCGCGCTCCAGGTGCTCGTTGTACGGCGGTAGCCCGTTGACCCAATGGGCCGGACCGGTCGGGAAGCTGTTGTAGAAGCCCTTGGGCGCGACCAGGATCCAGATCGCCACATAGGCGCTCGTCACGCACAGGTACCAGAGCCCGAAGCGGGTCATCCGGCTACGCATGTCACCAGTAGACATCGTGCTCCTCCATCACACCGTATCCCTCCGCCAGGCGCATTCCACCCGGCAGCTCGCCCGCGAAGGTGCCGAATGGCTGGCGGTAGGTCGATCGCAACAGCAGCATGTTCATGCGCTCCTCGCGGGCGGACCACTCGCTGAAGGCGAGGGCTGCGCCGTCCGTGAACTCGATTGACGAGAGATCGTCCGCGAATGTCACGGGAGCGAGCTCGCTCGGGTCGCCGTCGATCCAGAGCGTGCGCTCGCTCGCCCGCGGCGAGTCGTGCACGCCGGTGACCAGGTTCCAGGCCAGCCGCTGGCCGCCGGCGGCCCGGCCAACACCGGCCGACCACTTCCAGACCGTGTGGCGCGGGTGGTAGCCCGCGCTCTCGTCGGCGAAGGCCGGTCCGTCGAGCTCGTGCTCGTGTCCGTCGATTGCGACGAGCCCATGGGCGGGCGCCGCGCCCTGCTTGCGCGTCCAGATGTAGTTCCCGCGGTCGCCGATCGGCGAGGCCACCTCGACCCCCTCCGACTCGTCGAGCTCCAGCTCGATCCGCACCTCGCCCGAGTCGACCAGAACCCGGGAGCCGTTCATCGCCACTCCAGCCGATCCCAGCGAGCTCCGCTGGTGCAGGGCGCCGCCCGGCTCGGCGATCGCCCACCAGCGCTGCGGGATCGGCCCGACGCGAGCATCGCCGACGCAGAGCATCAGCTCGCGCGAGTAATAGCCCACGTAGCGCCAGCTCTTGCGGAGGCGGCCGCGGCGCCACATCGGCATGGCGGCGGGCGGTAGCGCCAGGCCGAGCTGGCGGACCTCAGGCCCGCGGGCGGGCAGGCGGCTCACGGCCGGATATGCTCGCACCGCCGTGAAGGTCCTGGTCACCGGCGCAAGCGGCTTCATCGGCCGCGCCGCCTGCGCGGAGCTGAAGGAGCGCGGGCACGACGTCGTCGCGCTCGTGCGGCGTCCCGGCTCGGAGCCGCCCGGGACCACGCCCGTGCACGGCGACCTCCGCGACGCCGAGTCGCTCGACAAGGCCATCGCGGAGGCGAAGCCCGACGCGGTCGCCCACCTGGCCGCGGAGATCGGCTCCCAGCGCAACGCCAAGAAGATCGAGGCGGTGAACATAGAGGGCATGCAGCGCCTCATCGACGCCTGCAAGGCGGCCGGGTCGCCGAAGGTGGTGTTCGTCTCCACCGTCGTGACCGGCGACCCCAAGGGCGAGCTTCTCGAGGAGGACAAGCCGCTCCCGGTCGAGACGCCCTACGGCCGCTCGAAGCAGGAGGGCGAGCGCATGCTTCGCGAGTCGGGGCTGCCGCACGCCGTCATCCGCCCTGGGCACGTCTATGGCCCGGGGGGCTGGTACGCGGAGGAGATCGTCGCCCGCCTCAAGCAGCCGGGGCGCTTCGTCGTCGTGGGCAAGGGCGACAACTGGTGGGACATGGTCCGGGTCGAGGACGTGGCCGCCGCGATAGCCGACGCGGCCGAGCGGGCCGACGACGGCGCCGTCTACCACGTCGCGGACGACGAGCCCCTCACGATGTACGACTTCGTCGCGCTGACCGCCGACGCGCTCGGCGTCGGCAAGCCGCGGCGTGTGCCGGTCGCGGTCGCGAGGCTGGCGGCCGGCGCCGGACCGGTCGCCGCGACGGTCCGCTCTGCGCGCACCTCGAACGCACGCATCAAGCGCGAGCTCGGCTGGTCGCCCCGCTTCGCCACGGCGCGCGAGGGCGTGCCGGACGCGGTCGCGAAGCTCTCAGACGCCTAGCGACTTCAGCTCGCCGGCGAAGCCCGTCACGCCCATGCTCTGGATGATCCGGATGCGCTTCAGCTCGAACGGGTGGTGGCGGCCCGCCAGACCCGGCGCGACGGTCAGGGCGCCGCGGTAGCCGGCCCTCTTGAGCGCGCGGATGGTCGCCTCGTCGTAGAGCCCGGCCGGATAGGTGAAGTTGTGGACCGGCACCCGGAAGACGTAGCGGATGATCCGCCGTGAGTCCCGGACCTCGTGCCGCAGCCGCTTCCCCTTCATGAAGCGCAGGTCGCGGTGAGAGATCGTGTGGGAGGCGAGCTCCCAGCCGGCGTTCACCATCCTCTGCACCTGCGCGGCGGTGATCGGCCCGCCGGCCTGCTTCATGTTGCCGAGGCAGAGGCTCAGCACGCCGGCCCAGTGGTGGCGGCGCAGGATCGGCATGGCCGTGTGGTACTGGCTGTAGTAGCCGTCGTCGAAGGAGACGACGATCGGCCGGCGCGGCAGGAGCCCTCTTCCGCTCCAGGCATCCTCCACCTGGTCGAGCGTGACCGCCCGGAAGCCGTGGCGATCGAGCCAGCGCATCTGGGCCGCAAAGGTCTTGCGGCTCACGTACAGGAGCGGGTTGCGGCGGGCCTGTGACCAGGACTGCCCCGCGAGCGGGCTGTGGCGCTTATTGGCGCGGCCATGGCCGGCCGCGACGATGGCGCCGGCGCCGAGCGCGATGGCGGAGATCACTGCGGCTGCGGTGAAGCGACGCCGCGCGCCGTGCGGCGCGAGGAGCCTGCGCAAGTCCATCCGCCCGAGCGTACAAGCGGTTGGGGCAGCCGCCGGCCCCGATACACTCAGATTGACTGGTCAGTCAATCGCGGGCCCGAGGGGAGGAATGGTGCGCGCAGCCGCCGTTCAACTCAACTCGACAGAGGACAAGGACAGGAATCTCGGTACGGCCGACCGGCTGACCCGCGCGGCTGCCGCGGACGGGGCCGAGTTGATCGTGCTGCCCGAGAAGTTCAACGTCCTCGGTACCCCCGAGCACTACCGCGAGGGTGCCGAGACGCTCGAAGGTCGCACCATCGGCTGGGCGCGCGACACGACGCGCGAGCTGGGGGTGGACCTGGTCGCCGGTTCGATCGTCGAGCTGCGCGAGGGCCGCGACAAGCTCTCCAACACCTCGGTCCACGTCGGCCCGGACGGAGAGGTCAGGGCCGTCTACCGCAAGATCCACATGTTCGACGTCGAGGTGGGCGGACAGGTCTACCGGGAGTCCGACTCGGAGGATCCGGGCGACGAGATCGTCCTCAGCGACGCCGGCGGCGTCCCGCTCGGGATGACCGTCTGCTACGACCTCCGCTTCCCCGAGCTCTACCGGATCCTGGCCGTCAGGGGGGCCCGCGTCATCACGATTCCGGCTGCCTTCACCAAGGTCACCGGCCAAGCGCACTGGGAGCTCCTCATCCGCGCCCGCGCGATCGAGAACCAGGCGTTCGTGGTCGCGGCGGACCAGATCGGGACCCATCCGGACGACAAGGAGAGCTTCGGCGGCTCGATGATCGTCGACCCCTGGGGCGAGGTCCTGGCCAGGGCACCCGACAGCGAGACCTTCGTCGCCGCCGACCTCGACCTCGAGCGCCAGGACGAGGTGCGCGAGAAGCTGCCGAGCCTCGCGAACCGCGTGCCCGCCGCCTACCGCTGGCCGGAGGGAGTCGTCGCCTGATGGCCGCCTCGCGCAGAGGCGCCGACAAGCGCCGGCTGATCCTCGACGCCGCGATCCGCGTCTTCGCGCGCCGCGGCTTCCACCACTGCCGCGTCTCCGACGTCGCCGACGAGGCAGGCGTCGCCTACGGGCTCGTCTACCACTACTTCGACTCCAAGGAGGAGATCCTCAACACGCTCTTCCTGGAGCGCTGGCAGATCATGCTCGACGCGATCGCGGAGATCGACGACAAGCCGCTGTCGGTCCGCGAGAAGCTCTACGAGGTCGCCGGCTTCATCATCGACTCCTACCGCTACGACCCCGACCTGATGAAGGTGATCATCGTCGAGGTCACGCGCTCGGCCCACTCCTTCGGGGCGGTGCACCTGAAGACGATCCGCGAGGCGTACGACGGGATCGCGCGCATCGTCGAGCACGGGCGCGAGGAGGGGTCGTTCAAGTCGGACATCCCCTCGGAGTTCGCGGCGATGTGCTTCTACGGGGCCATCGAGCAGCTCCTCTCCGGCTGGATCTTCGACCTCGTGCCGAACACCGAGGAGGAGTTCGAGCGCGCGAAGGGCCTCGTTGTCGAGGCCATCTGCGGTGGGCTCGAGTCGGCGCCAGCCGACGCCCCGGCCGTGTCTGGTTGAATCCGCCGTCCATGGAGAACGAGATGGTGAAGCGGCTGGTGTGGAGCGGGCTCCTGGCCGGGGTCGGTGCCCTGACGTCGATCGTCGCCAACCGAATAGCGGCCGAGATCTGGGTAAGGGTGTTCAAGGAAGACCCACCGATCGACTGATGGCGGAGCAGGACACCCCAGCGGCGGGCACGCCGGTCGTCGAGCCGGAGGCGGCCGCCAGCCAGAACGGCGACGCCTTCGCCGAGCGTCCGGAGCTGTTCGTGGGGGCGGCCTTCGTCGGTGGGCTCGTACTCGCCCAGCTACTGAAGAGGATCGGACGATGAGGGACGGATCCCATCCACCGGACAGTGCGGAGAAGACCCTCGGCGACATCGTCGGCGAGGTCTCCGAGAAGGCATCGCTCCTCGTCCGCGAGGAGATCGAGCTTGCCAAGGCGGAGGTCCGCGACAAGTTCTCGAAGCTCGCCCGCGGCGCCGGGGTCGGAATCGCGGCTGCGGTGTTCCTCGTCTTCGCCTTCGTGATGTTCCTGGAGGCCCTGGCCTGGTTCTTCAACGACCTGCTCGACGTGACCACGGCGATCTGGGCCGGCTTTGCGATCGTCATGGGCCTGCTCATCCTGTTCGCCGGGCTCGCGGGTTTCCTGGCGGCGCGCTGGCTGAAGCGCGGCGCACCGCCGACGCCCGAGCTGGCGATCGAGGAGGCCAAGCGCACTCGCGAGGAGCTCGAGAACGTCTGATGGCGACCGAGGAGCGCAGCCCCGCCGAGATCCGCAGTCAGATCGAGGAGACGCGCCGCGAGCTGGCGTTCTCGGTGAACGACCTGCGCTCGAAGGTCACGCAGCTCACCGACTGGCGCTCCCAGCTCGCCCGCAATCGGCAGACGGCGCTAGTGGGCGCGGCCGTGGCGGGCTTCGTCATCGGCGGCGGGGTGGCCGCCACCTTCTCGCTGATGCGCCGGCGCCGGCGCTAGGGACCAGTCAGTAGCGCCCCAGGGTCAGCCTCAGGCGCACGGTCTTCGCGCCCCGCTGGATCTCGACCACGACCCGTTGACCGGGCTTCTTGCCCATGACGGCGCGCACGGCGTCCCGGGGCTCGCGCAGCGCCTGCCCGGCGATCGCGATCACGACGTCGCTCGCCGGCTGCCCAGGTTGCGCGCCGCGGATCCCGGCCCGGGAGGCCGGGCCGGCTGGAGCGACCGAGCTCACCAGCAGCCCGTGCTCGACGGTCAGCCCGAGCAGCTCCGCCAGCCCGGGCGTCAGCGCCGTGGTGCTCATGCCCAGGTAGGGCGGATGCAGGCTCCCGCTCGACTCGATCTCGTCCGCGACCTGCTTGGCCGTGTCGATCGGCGTCGCGAAGCCCGCGCCGCCCCGCCCGCGCAGGTTCACGCCGATGACGGTCCCGGTCGCGTCCACGAGCGGCCCGCCCGCGTTGCCCGGGCCGGTCGCGGCGTCTGTCTCGATTGCCCCGTCCACCTGGGCGCCGCCCGGGGTGACGAGCTCGCGGTCGAAGGCGGAGACGACCCCGGCCGTGACCGTTCCTCCCAGCCCGAACGGCACTCCCACCGCGACCACGGGCTCGCCGATGCTGACGTTCGTCACGTCCGAGATCAGGCGCACCGGCACGAGCGCGCGGGCGTCGTCGCGGGCGATCTTGAGCACGGCGAGGTCGGTGGAGGGGTCGCTGCCGACGAGCTCGGCCCGGATCGGACCGTTCGCTCCCTCCGCCCGGACCGCGATCCGCCGCGCGCCGGCGACCAGGTCGCGCGTGGTCAGGAAGTGGCCGTCGGCGTCGATCATGAAGGCCGATCCGGAGGCGCCGCCGTGGGCGCGGGCCGCGGTTACGAGCGCCAGGCCCTGGCGCACCCGGTCGACCGCCCTGCCCGTGTCGGCGCCGCCCTGAGCGGCGGCGCCGGGCGGGGGAGGCGAGCCGTTGTCGTCAAGGGCTCCGGCGAGAGCCAGCGCGGCCGCGACGACCAGCGCGACCCCTGCCGCAACGGCGCCGGTTGCGAGCAGCGAGCGTGGCACGAGCCCGCATCGTGGCAGACCCTCCTAGGCCGGGGCGCTCGCCGGTCCCGGCTCGGTGGGGGGCGGCGGCTCCTCCTCGGAGGCGACCTCGGCGGCCCGCCGGTAGTCCCACCACTCGCGCAGGATGATCTGGATCGAGGCGGCCACGGGGATCGCCACGAGGGCGCCCACGATCCCGAGCAAGGTGGCGCCGAACAGCACGGACACCAGGACCACGAACGGGTGGACCTGCACGGTCCGCTGCTGGATCCGCGGCTGGATCACCGTGTTCTCCACCTGCTGGTAGACGATCGACCAGATCACCCAGATGATCGTCACCGTCGGGAAGTCGTTGAACGCGGTCACGATGCCGACGAGCACCGCCGCGATCGTGGCGCCGACCAATGGAATGAGGTCGAACAGGAATACGAGCACCGCGAGCGGCGCCCGGAACGGGACGCCCAGGATCGCGAGCACGATGTACGTGAGCACGCCGGCGATCGTTGCCTGGAGCAGCACCCCCGCCACGTAGCCGCCGACCGCCCGAGCCATGTGCTGGAGAGCGCGCTGCATTCGCTCGCGACGGTCGGGCGGCTGTAACTGGAGCAATCGCTCGACCCACTGCGGGCCGCTGCCGAGCAGGAACGCCGTGAGGATGAGGATCGTGACCAGGGCGAAGATCGAGTTGACGATCCCGAAGCCGACGTCGCGCAGGGTGCTGGCGGCGCCGCCGAGCTTGCTCGGCAGCTTGCCCGCCTCCTGCTGCAGCTTGTCGGTGATGTCGTAGTCGTTGTTGAGCTTGCGGAGCGTCCTGTTCTTCTCCACGTAGTTGGTCACGTCGCGCGCGTACTTGGGCGCCTTGTGCCCCGCGTTGTCCGCCTCGCGCACGAACGGAGGCACGATCAGCGCCGCCAGGATGATCGGGACCGCGAGCAGGCCGAGATACACGATCGCGATCGCGAAACCACGCCGCATGTGGCGCTCGAGCGCCCTCACGGGCGCCGACAGCGCTACCGCCAGGAACGTGGCGATGAAGACCCAGCCGATCGGCTTCCGGAGCAGGTAGATCAGGTACAGCAGGGCGACGACGCTGACGATGATCATCACGATGCGCACGATCGCCCTCGCCGGGGGCTCGGTCACACGGGCGATTCTGTAGGGCGGGGCGGACGCCTCAGGCGAGGAATCGCTGCGGGATCGAGCCCACCCCGAGCAGCCCGGGCCCGGTGTGCGCCGAGAGCACGGGCCCGATCTCGCTCACGATCGCCGGCTCGCAGCCGAAGATCTCACGGCAACGCTCCTCCAGCCGCTGACACTGCTCCGGCGCGTTGATGTGCTGCACGGCCCAGCCGTCCGCCTCGGACTCGTGCCGCTGCCGGGCGTAGTCGACCAGCCGCTCGAACATCCGCGCGCTGGTGCGGACCCGCTCCACCGGCGACAGCTCGCTCTCGACGGTGAGGATCGGCTAGACCTTGAGCGTCGAGCCGATCCAGGCGCTTGCGGCGCCGATCCTGCCGCCGCGCTTGAGGAACTCGAGCGTGTCGAGGGCGAACCACATCTTGAGCTCGCCTCTCGCCTCCTTGACTCGCTCTTCGGTCGCCTCGGCGCCGTCCCCGTTCCGCGCCGCTGCGGCCGCAACGAGCACGAGCAGCCCGAGC
>JBJMLJ010000292.1:0-4279 GCA_045805365.1 Thermoleophilaceae bacterium | reverse complement strand
TCCTGCGGATCCACCCGGACGAGCACCCGGTGTCGATCCAGCTCTTCGGGCAGGACGCCGCCGTGATGCGCGAGGCGGCGGCCACCGTGGCGGACGCCGGCGCGGACCTGATCGACCTGAACATGGGCTGCCCGGTGCGCAAGGTCTGCAAGACCGGCGCCGGCGCGGCCCTGCTCGAGGATCAGGACAGGGCGGTGGCCATCGCGATCGCCGCGGCGGAGGGTAGCGGGCTCCCGGTCACGGTCAAGCTGCGCTCCGGGCAGCGCCCGGGCGACCGCAGCGGGGTGCGGCTGGCGCGGCGGCTGGTGGACGAGGCCGGCGTCGCGGGCATCGCCTTCCACCCGCGGCACGCCTCCCAGCGGCACAAGGGGAAGCCGGACTACGCGCTGGCGGCGGAGCTCGTCGAGGCCCTCGACGTGCCGGTGATCCTCTCCGGCGGGCTGTCGTCGGACGAGCGGATCATGGAGGGCTTCGAGAGGAGCGGCGCCGAGGCCGTGATGCTGGCCCGCGGCTCGCTCGGCAACCCGTGGCGCTTCGAGCGCCTCCTCGGCCTCCGCGACGACGAGCCGGCGCCCGGCGAGGTCGTCGACGAGCTCGAGTGGGTTATGGCTCGCTGCGAGGAGCACCTCGGCCTCGACCGGGCGGGCCGTTACATGCGCAAGTTCTATCCCTGGTACGCGGAGCGGCTCGGCCTCTCGAAGGCCGTCCAGCACCGACTCGTAACCGCTTCGGGGACAGCCGAAGCCAGGCAGATCCTGCAGGAAAACTTGCACCCCTGGCGGCTCCGGCTCGCCGCCTGAGACGCGAACGGCGGTTGCTACACTCTCGCGTCCCTCGGCAGGCGAAGCGAGGGCTTTTTTCATGGCTAGAGACACCGTTTTGACACCCAAGGGGCTCAAGGAGCTGAAGACGAAGCTCGAGGAGCTCCAGACCGATCGCAGGCGCGAGGTGGCCGCGCGCATCAAGGAGGCGCGCGAGTTCGGCGACATCGCCGAGAACGCCGAGTACGACGACGCGAAGAACGAGCAGGCGATGCTCGAGAAGCAGATCGCCGACCTCGAGGAGAAGCTGCGCAGCGCCCGGGTGATCGACAAGAAGTCGGTCAACACGGATGCGGTCGGCGTCGGCGTCGTTGTCCACGTCAAGGACCAGAAGACCGACAAGTCGACGAAGTACACGATCGTCGGCTCGGCCGAGGCCGATCCCGCCGACAACAAGCTCTCCAACGAGTCGCCCGTCGGCAAGGCGCTGATGGGCCACAAGCGCGGCGAGATCGTCTCCGTGCCGGTCCCGCGCGGGCCGGCGCGCAAGCTGAAGATCACCAAGATCGAGACGGCCTAAAGCCGGCTGGGAGGAGCGCAGCCCGATCGCCGATCGGGCGAGCACCGCACCACGGTTTCCGTAGGGTTGGGCGCGTGAGCGCGCCCGAGCAAGACCGCCGCGCCAAGCTCGAGTCGCTGCGCGCGGCGGGGGTCGACCCCTATCCGCACGAGTTCGACGGGGTGGTTGCCACCGCCGCGGTGAGGGAGGCGCACGCCGACCTCGAGCCCGGCGCCGAGACCGACGACGCCTACCGCGTCGCCGGCAGGCTCGCCGCCCGGCGCGGCCACGGCGGGGCGGCCTTCCTCGACGTCGTCGACCGCTCGGGGCGTGTCCAGGTACACGCGCGCAAGGACGTGCTCGGCGACGAGTCGTTCGAGCGGCTCACGAGCCTCGACCTCGGCGACCTGATCGGCGTGGACGGCACGGCGTTCGCCACCAAGCGCGGCGAGCTGACGCTGAAGGCGACCGACTGGAAGCTCCTCGCCAAGGCTCTTCGCAACCCGCCCGAGAAGTTCCATGGGCTGGAGGACGTCGAGACGCGGCACCGCCAGCGCGAGCTCGACCTGATCGCCAACGAGGAGACGCGCGAGCTGTTCGTCCGGCGCACGAAGGTGATCGCGGCGATGCGCCGCTGGCTGGACGGCCGCGGCTTCCTCGAGGTGGAGACGCCGATCCTCCAGCCGCTCTACGGCGGCGCTCTTTCGCGCCCGTTCGTCACCCGCCACCACGAGCTGGACCGCGACCTCTACCTGCGGATCGCCACCGAGCTCTACCTCAAGCGCTTGATCGTCGGCGGGCTCGAGAAGGTCTACGAGATCGGCAAGGACTTCCGCAACGAGGGCGTCTCCTACAAGCACAACCCCGAGTTCACGATGCTCGAGTGGTACGAGGCGTACGTCGACTACGAGGACGTCGCCGCCGAGCTCGAGGAGCTGATCGAGTACGTGGCGGGGGAGGTCGGCTATGAGGGGCCGATCGACTTCAAGAGGCCCTGGAAGCGGCTGAAGCTCGGGGAGGCGATCAAGGAGGCCACGGGCGTCGACGTGCTGGAGCACACGGAGCGCGACGCCCTGGTCGCCGCCGCGAGCTCGGAGGGCATCGAGCTCGATCCCACCGAGACATGGGCGCGGTTGGTGGACCACCTGCTCTCGAAGCATGTGGAGCCGAACCTCGAGCAGCCCACCTTCGTCCTGGACTACCCGAAGGAGCTGTCGCCCTTCGCCAAGGACCACCGCTCGGAGCCCGGGCTGGTGGAGCGGTTCGAGTGCTTCGCCTCCGGGATGGAGTTTGCGAACGCCTTCACCGAGCTGAACGATCCGGACGAGCAGAGGGCCCGCTTCGAGGCCCAGAGAGCGGAGCACGCCAAGGGCGACGAGGAGACCCAGCCCTACGACGAGGACTACATCCGCGCGCTCGAGCACGGCATGCCGCCCACCGGCGGGATCGGCGTGGGGATCGACCGGCTCGTGATGATCCTGTCGGGGCGGGACTCGATCCGGGAAGTGGTGCTCTTTCCGGCGATGCGGACGTAGAAAAACCTACGGATCAACCGGGATTTACGGCGGTATTAAGCGCCCCTGGCCGCCGGGGACCGTTGGTAGAGTAGGTCGCAGGCGTCGGGCGTCCCAGGACACCTCATCCCGGTCGGCGTTCCCGCCGATAGATGCGGAAGGGAGTTCTGGGTATCACCCGTCCCATAGAACCCGACTAGGAAACCCCACAGTGTTCGAGCGCTTCACAGAACGGGCCAGGCAGGTTGTCGTCCTCGCACAAGAGGAGGCCCGCATCCTGAAGCACAACTACATCGGCACCGAGCACATCCTCCTCGGCCTGCTGCGCGAGGAGGAGGGCCTCGCCGCGCGCGTGCTCGAGTCGCTCGACATCACCGTCGAGCGCGTCCGCGCGCAGGTCGTCCGCATCGTCGGCTCCGGCGAGGAAGTCACCTCGGGCCAGATCCCGTTCACGCCGCGCGCCAAGAAGGTGCTCGAGCTCGCCCTCCGCGAGGCGCTCTCCCTCGGCCACAACTACATCGGCACCGAGCACATCCTGCTCGGCCTGGTGCGCGAGAACGAGGGCGTCGCCGCCCGCATCCTGCTCGACTTCGACGCCGACTCCGAGAAGATCCGCAACGAGGTCATCCGCATGCTCTCCGGCCCCGGCGGCCGCCAGCGCGGAGCCCAGGCGGGCCAGCAGGGCGAGGGCAAGAAGTCCTCGAAGCTGCTCGACCAGTTCGGCCGCAATCTCACCAAGCTCGCCTCCGAGGGCAAGCTCGACCCCGTCGTCGGCCGCGAGACCGAGATCGAGCGGATCATGCAGATCCTCTCGCGCCGCACCAAGAACAACCCGGTGCTGATCGGCGAGCCGGGCGTGGGCAAGACCGCCGTGGTCGAGGGCCTGGCCCAGCGCATCACGAGCGGCGAGGTCCCGGAGCTGCTCAAGAACAAGCAGATCTACACGCTCGACCTCGCGGCCCTCGTCGCCGGCTCGAAGTACCGCGGCGAGTTCGAGGAGCGCCTCAAGAAGGTGATGAAGGAGATCACCCAGCGCGGCGACATCATCCTGTTCATCGACGAGCTCCACAACCTCGTCGGCGCGGGTGCCGCGGAGGGCGCGATCGACGCCGCCTCCATCCTCAAGCCGGCGCTCGCCCGCGGCGAGCTGCAGACCGTCGGCGCGACGACGCTGGACGAGTTCCGCAAGTACCTCGAGCGCGACTCCGCGCTGGAGCGGCGCTTCCAGAAGATCGTCGTCGACCAGCCGTCGGTCGAGGAGACCGTGCAGATCCTCAAGGGCCTGCGCGACCGCTACGAGGCCCACCACAAGGTCAACATCACCGACGAGGCGCTCGAGGCGAGCGCGGAGCTGGCGGACCGCTACATCTCCGACCGCTTCCTGCCCGACAAGGCGATCGACCTCATCGACGAGGCCGCCTCGCGCATGCGCATCAAGTCGATGT